>JBFYUA010000172.1:0-9852 GCA_041300305.1 Dehalococcoidia bacterium
AAGGGCGCGGCAATCCTTGCTTCGCCGTCTGCGGACGCGCAGAAATTGATCCCGCCGTGCGTGCCCGGCCGGATATTCGCGATATGCGGTTTAGGCTGCAATGCCAATCAGAGCCTCCATACCTGCTACCATCACGGCCCAGATGGCGGCGGCTGTCACGACTATTTGTTGAGAACGCGTTATCGCGTCCAGCGTCAATTCCCTGCCGCCTCCGTTGAGGGAATAGGTCCCTGGTTTCTCCAGCGTTATGCCCAGTGCACCCGCCATGGCGCCCATGGTCCATCCCGCGTTGGGGCTTTCCGTCCTCCCGTGCCGGCCGAGCATGGCTCGCCAGCTCCCGGCGAAGTCCGCGCCGCGGATTGCCGAGGCCAGTACTATGAAAAGTCCGCTCAGGCGGGCGGGTATAAAATTGAGAGCGTCGTCCAGCCGGGCCGCGAATTTTCCCGTATATTCCCATTGGCCGTGAAAACCTATCATGGCGTCGAATGTGTTAACTATGCGGTAGGCGACCGCGCCGGGCAGGCCGAAGACGGCAAAGTAGAAGAGCGGCGCGACGAAGCTGTCGCAGAGGTTCTCGGAACAGGATTCGATGGCTGCGGAGATGACCTGGTCACGGGAAAGGTTTTCGGTCCTCCTGCTGACCAGCGCGTTGCTATGCCGGCGTGCCCTGTCCAGGTCGCCGGCGGCCAGGCTTAATTTCACCTTTTGCACTGCCTGCCAGAGTCCGCGCAGGGAGAAGGTGTTTTTCAGGAGGTAGATTGAAAACAGGAAGTAAACAACTGTGCTCAAGGTCTGCAAATCTAAGGTAACGGGACAGATTGCCGCGGCCGCTGCGGCGGCCTCGCAATGACATAATAGGGCGGCGGTCTCGCCCCCTATCTCGTCATTGCGAGGAACGAAGTGACGAAGCAATCCTGTGGCAGGCGATGGACAGATTGCTGCGGCGCCCGCGCAATAACATTGAAGAAAATACAGCGGGACTGTGATCATTGCCACGGTCAGTATCACCATTGCCATACCGAAGACGAACTGGCGCACCTTTCCTTCTTTCGGCGCTAACCTGAGCTGCAACGATATGAACTTGCCCAGCCAGGCCACCGGGTGGCAGCGGTTGGGCGCTTCCCCGGCCAGCAGGTCCAGCAGCAGCGCGCCCATCAGGATGCAGAGTCCCGTCATCATCGGTTCAGTTGCCCCCTTTGGCATCCCTCGGGGTCACCAGGGCGGTGGGCAGGCTGTTTACCGGGTGAGGGTATACCGAGACGTCCACGCCGTAGATGTCCTTGATGGCCACGGCGTCCAGGGCCTCCCATGGATTTCCCTGCCTGCAGATTTTCCCGTCCTTGAGCATAATGATACGGTCGCAATATTGCGAGGCGAGGTTGAGGTCGTGGAGGGCGGAGACGACGCTGAGGCCTTTGTCCCGGCAGAGCTGCCGCACGAAATTCAGGATCTCGGCCTGGTAATTGATGTCCAGGTTAGCCGTGGGCTCATCCAGCAGCAGGATGCCGGCCTGCTGCGCCAGCGCGCGGGCGATCAGGACGCGCTGTTTTTCACCGCCTGAGAGCTCGTTAACGCGTTTATCCGCCAGTTGCAGGGTACGCGTCGCTTCCAGGGCGTCGATAGCGATGCGGAGGTCCAATTTACCTTCATATTGCAGCAGTTTCAGGTGCGGGGTGCGCCCCATCAGCACAATATCCATCACCGTGAAAAGCGGCGGCAGCGCTACATTCTGCGGCACCAGGGCGATATTGCGGGCGGTGTAGCCGTGGTTGTTTTCCGCTATATCCAGGCCGTTCAAAATCACGCTGCCGCGGTAAGGCCGCAGCAGGCCCGCCATGCCCTTGAGCAGCGTGCTTTTGCCGCAACCGTTGGGGCCTATGACGCCCAGGAATTCACCTGCGGACGTCTCCAGGTTTATATCGTGCAGTATCACCTGCCTGCCGTATTTGAAGCCGGCATTTACCAGCGTTATGGCGGACATCAGAATATGCCCCGTTTTTTTTGTTGCAGCAGGTACAGGAAGAAAGGCGCCCCGATCAGCGCCGTGATGACGCCGACGGGTATCTCGGTGGGTGCCAGCAGCGTCCTGGCCGCGGTGTCGGCCAGGATAAGGAAGGCAGCCCCGGCCAGGGCGGAAAACGGCAGCAGCAAACGGTAATCGGGACCAAGCAAGAGCCTCACGGCGTGGGGTATGATGATGCCGACGAAGCCGATAGCGCCGCAGAAACACACCGCCGCCGCCGTTGCCAGCGTCGCGGCTGCCAGGATAAGCACTTTCGTCCTTTCAACATTAATGCCCAGTTGCCTGGCCTGTTCCTCGTCCAGTTGCATGACATTTAAGGGGCGCGCCATCAGCATCAGGACGGCCAGTCCAACCAGGATATAGGGCGCAGAAATAGCCACCCGTGACCAGTCGGCCAGCGAGAAAGTCCCCAGCAGCCAGAATATGATGCCGTGCAGTTTATCACCCGAAACTATTAACAGGTATGAGGTGAAGGAGGCTAAAAACGCGCCCACCGCCACGCCTCCCAATATCAGTGTCGTCACCGGCACGGTCCTGCCTGTGCGGGCGGCGAAAAAAACCACGATAACGCTGATTACCGCCCCCAGGAAACCCAGCACGGGTATCAGCGCCACAGGCAGCGCGGCGGGCAGCAGGAACCCCGCCACGGCGCCCAGCGCCGCGCCCTGGGATATGCCGGTCAGGTAGGGGTCGGCCAGCGGGTTGCGGAACATGCCCTGGTAAGCCGCGCCGGCTATCGCCAGGGCGGAACCCACCAGTCCCGCCATCAGGATGCGCGGCAGGCGGATGGTAAAAAGTATCGTGTACAGGCTTACGTCGTATGAGCCGGTCAGGGGCTGGTTAGTGACGGCGGCGGTAATCATCCACAGCATGTCCTGCAGCGGTATCGCGGTGCTGCCCGCTGCCAGGGAAAACAGTGCGATAGCCGCCAGGGCCAGCGCCGCGCCGCAGAGTGACAGGACAGCGCTGCGTTTCCTGGTCTGATACAGCTTTACCCATGTTATTAAAAGGCTTTGTTCCTGCGCTGTCGCCATAGCTAATTTCCGGCCGTGTACTCACAATAATTGTTTCTCAAAATAAAAAACCCCTGCCCGCAGGAGCAGGGGGACCGTTAATAAATAACAAATCCCACCCCCTTACTCCGCGGGGGCAGCTTATTTCAGCAAGGTGGCGTTCTGACTTTCACAGTAGGCGGGACTGTACCGGTATCTCACCGGTTTGCGTTCCGTTTAAGCCCGCGGTCACCCGCG
Organism: Dehalococcoidia bacterium; assembly: GCA_041300305.1. Classification (GTDB taxonomy): domain Bacteria; phylum Chloroflexota; class Dehalococcoidia; order GIF9; family UBA5629; genus CAIMUM01. The sequence goes on from JBFYUA010000172.1 coordinate 3,274, forward strand.
GGCGCCTTGCATAAAATATTCAGTTGGCCTAAAGGATATCGGGTTGACCGGGTAAAGTCAAAAGACATATTCACAGGTTTCTTGCCACAGCGGGAAACCAAAGACTATAATCTACGGCAAGATTACAGCTTATGATATTTAAGAAGATACCGTCCTGGGCCGTCGTTGTCTTAATGCTCGTAGTGATCATTGTGGTGGCGCTCTGGCTGCGGGTGGTGCTGCCCTACAACCAGGTATTCGTGAAGGACTGGGTCAAGATGACGGGTGTGGACGCCTATTACTACATGCGCCTGGTGGATAACCTGGCGGCGCATTTCCCGCAGTTGACGCAGTTCGACCCTTATTTCCAATATCCCGGCGGGTGGGCGACCGGCGCCTCCCCGGATTTCTTCGCCTATTTTATGGGCGGCATCATCTGGATAGTGGGCCTGGGCAAGGCCGACCAGCATATGGTGGACATGATAGCCGTTTATATACCTCCGCTGCTGGCGGTTTTGATAATACTGGGCGCATTTATCATAGGCAGGGCGCTGGGTGGCAAATGGATGGGACTTTTGGCGGCCGGCCTGCTGGCGGTTATGCCCGGGGAGTTTTTAAACCGTTCGCTGTTGGGATATACGGACCATCATATAGCGGAGGTGCTCTTCTCCAGCGGCCTGATGATGTTTGTTTTCCTGGCCGTAAGAGAAGGAGAGGGCAGGCGCCTGGCTGAAATGGCCGCCGCCGGGTGGAAGGGCCTCGGCAGGCCGGTTATATATGGCTTATTGGGCGGGGTATTTCTGTGGTTGTATATGCTCACCTGGGCAGGTGCGCTGCTATTCCCATTAATACTCTTCATCTTCATCGTGGCGCAGGCTTTTTTGGACCACCTGCATGGCCGTCCGCTGGATTACCTCGGCATCCTTGGGGCCTGTGTCTTTGGGGCCAGCCTGGCGCTGTACCTGCCCCGGATGGGTAATATGCTGACCGTGGCGGCGCTGGCCATCGGCCTGATCGTGTCGCTGCTGCTGCCGGTCATATCGAGGGTGTTCAATGAGCGGAAGATGGGGCCGTGGACTTTTCCATTGTCCATCCTGGGAATGGGTTTAGTGGCAGTGGTGGCGCTGGCCATAATCAGCCCTGCCCTGCTGCAGAGCATGCTCGGCGGCCTGTCCAATATATTCGTCTGGCACCTGGAGACGACCGTGATGGAGGAGCAACCGCTGCTTATTCATCAGGGAAACTTCACCTTTGCTGTGGCTACCGGCAACTACCTGCTGTCCTTTTTCCTCAGCCTGATCTGTCTGGTAGTCCTGTTCTACCAGGTGATAAAAAAGGGGCAACCGGACAGGACGCTTCTGCTGGTCTGGAGCGTGGTCATACTTCTCTCGGCCTTCTCCATGCGGCGGTTCGCCTATTATTTCGCGGTCAATGTTGCCCTGCTGACCGGCTACCTTTGCTGGATCCCGCTCAGTCTGCTTTTGCAGAAAAAGGCAACAGCCGCGGCGGTTACTGTTAGTAGAAAGGTCACAGCTAAAAGCAAGAGGAGGGCCGCGCAACAGCAGGCCCGGCCCAAAGTAAGCAGGAATACCGGCCTTATTGCTATATTGCTGGCAGCGATAGTTTTGCTGGTATATTACCCTAATATCGGCCCGTTGCCCGATGGCCAGAAGCCGGCCATCGACCTGGCCACGCGCCCGTTATTCGCCCCCTCCAATGCCTGGTGTGAAGCTGCGGACTGGCTTCGTGATAATACCCCTGAACCTTTCGGCAATCCTGAGGCCTACTATAGGCTCTACAAGCCGGTCAGTGAAAAGGGTGGCTTTGAATATCCCTCAAGCGCTTACGGTATATTGTCGTGGTGGGACTACGGCTACTGGATAACCAGGGTGGGCCGTCGTCTACCTGTTACCAACCCCGGGACCGGGCCCAGCGGTACAGCGACCTATTTCACTGCGCAGGATGGGAAGGCGGCTGAGCAGATGCTCGGCAAGCTCGGGACACGCTATGTGATCGTTGATAACGAGATCGCCTCCTATGACGGCAAGTTCCACGCCCTGGCTTCTCTAAGCGGTTCCTCATATTCGCAGTATTACGACGTGTTATTACATAAGCAGGACAACAAATATGTGCCCGTCATCCTGTTTTATCCCGAGTATTACCGCAGCATGGTGATCAGGCTTTACAACTTCGATGGTAAGGCAGTAATGCCGGATGCGGTGAATGTTGTTACATATAGCGACGTAACCGCGCAGGACGGCCGCAAGTATAAAGAGATAATTGATACCAAGGCGTTCAGTTCGTACGATGAAGCGCAGAGGTTTATCCTCGATAATAAAAACAAGAAGTGTATTGTGGCGGGGCAGGACCCCTACAAAAGTTGCGTACCGCTGGAGGGGCTGAGCGATTATAAGCTCGTGTACGGGTCAAGTCAGAAGGTCTCGACAGGATCGCAGGCGCAATCTAATATCAAGATATTTGAATATCAGGGAGGGATGCATTAGATTGCTTCGTCGCTGCGCTCCTCGCAATGACATTTTTGGGCTGCGGGTTCCTCGCAATGGCATTTTTGGGAGGGAGGTAATTCCGCAGGTGGCCGATTAACGGGGAGTTCAAAAATATGGCTGGCCGGTTACGAAAAGAGGTAAAAATGGAAAGCCTTGCAGACAAGCTTGAAAATAAATCCGCAATTATCGGGATAATCGGCATGGGTTATGTCGGTATGCCCCTGGCCCTGGCCTTCACAGAAGCCGGATTCAAGGTCATCGGCCTTGATATACAGCAAAAGAGGGTGGACCTGGTAAACCGGGGGGTCTCATTCATCACCGGCATAAGCGATGAACGGCTCAAAGCGCCGGTCAAGGCCGGCAAGCTGAAAGCCACAACCGACCAGGCAAAGCTCAGGGAAGCCGATGCCATACTGATATGCGTGCCGACCCCGTTGACAAAAACCAAAGACCCTGATTTGTCCTACGTCATCAGCGAAGCAAATCAGATCGCGAAATATATGCGTCCCGGTCAGTTGGTCGTGCTGGAGAGCACTACCTATCCCGGCACAACCAGCCAGGTAGTTTTGCCCATCCTGCTCGGCTCGGGGCATAAACTGGACAAAGATTTTTTCCTGGCCTATTCCCCTGAGAAAGTGGACCCGGGCAATGACAAATACGGTATAAAGAACACCCCCAAATTGGTGGGTGGAGTGACCAAAATGTCGACCGGGACGGCGGTGCTGCTATATTCACAGGTGGCCAGGAGGGTGGTGCCGGTGGCCAGTCCCGAGGTGGCCGAGATGACCAAGATATTTGAAAACGTCTTCCGCAGCGTCAATATCGCCCTGGTTAATGAGTTGGCGCAATTGTGTGAGAGGTTTCATGTCAGCGTGTGGGACGTCATTGACGCGGCCTCCACCAAGCCTTTCGGGTTCATGCCCTTTTACCCCGGGCCGGGCATAGGCGGGCACTGCATACCGCTTGACCCTTACTATCTTGCCAACAAGGCGCGCGAGCTCGATTTCCACACGCGGTTCATACAGCTGGCGGCTGAGATAAACGAAGACATGCCCTACTACGTAGCCACTCGCATCATGGAGGAACTGAGCCGGCAGGGGAAAAGCCTGAAAGGCGCCAGGCTGCTGGTGCTGGGCGCAGCCTACAAAAAGGACGTCAATGATGCCAGGGAATCGCAGTCCATCAAGCTCATGCAGATACTGGCTTCACGTGGGGCCGATGTGCATTACAACGACCCTCTGCTGCCGGTGATCAAGTTCATGGGTGGAGAGATGTCGTCGGCGGACCTGGACAACAAAAGTATCGCCTCCTATGATTGCGTGGTCGTAGCCACCGCCCACAGCAGCTATGATTTCAAGCAGATCGCAAAACACTCCAAATTGCTGTTTGATACAAGGGGTGTAACCAGGGGCATCAAGTCCAGCAATATTGTCAGGTTAGGAGAGTAGAGCGTGAAGAACATCGCGGTTGTCGGCAGCGGGTACTGGGGCAAGAACCTTGTGCGCAACTTCGCCGAACTCGGCGCTTTGCATACCATTTGTGATACCGATGCGTCAGTTATCGAAAGATACCGTGCGCAATATCCGGATATCAAGACGTGCAGCGACTTCCGGCAGGTGCTGCAGGATGACGCGGTCAAAGGCGTTGTGATAGCCGCGCCGGCGGTATTGCACCATTCCATGGCCAGGGCGGCGCTGATGGCCGGCAAGGACGTCTTTGTGGAAAAGCCCCTGGCGCTCAAGGTAGAGGAGGGCCGTGAACTGGTTGAATTAGCCGCGGAGCACGGCCGCATCCTAATGGTCGGGCACCTGCTGGAATACCACCCGGCTATCCTTAAACTCAAGGAGATGGTGGATAAGGGCGAGCTGGGCAAGATCGACTACATCTATTCCAACCGGCTTAACCTGGGCAAGCTGCGCACAGAGGAGAACGTACTGTGGAGTTTTGCCCCGCATGATATCTCCGTGATGCTGCTGCTGTGCGGCGAGATGCCGCTGGAGGTGGCCGCCCATGGAGGCTATTACCTGCACCGTGACATAGCCGATGTCACCATGACCACCTTTAGCTTCAAAAGTGGCATCCGGGCGCATATCTTCGTGAGCTGGCTCAACCCCTACAAGGAGCAGAAGCTCGTGGTGGTGGGGGATAAACGCATGGCGCTGTTTAATGATACCGAACCTAAGGACAAGCTGCTGGTGTACGACCACGAGATAGAATGGATAGACATGAAGCCGGTGCCGCACGCCAAACAGGCGCATGCCGTGGAGATACCGGCCACCGAGCCGCTCAAGCTGGAATGCCAGGATTTTCTCGATTCCATCAGGACGCGATCCAAACCGCGGGTGGACGGCAGGAAGGGACTGCAGGTGCTGGAAGTGCTTGCCCATTGCCAGAGGTCCCTTGAGGAGAACGGCAGGCCGGTAAAATGCGTCAGTGAGGAGAGGTCCTATTCCGTTCACGAGACAGCCCTGGTGGAGCAGCCTGTGCAGATAGGCAAAGGTTCGAAGGTATGGCATTTCTCCCATGTCATGCCGGGTGTGAAGATAGGCGAGGGCTGCAATATCGGGCAGAACGTTTACGTAGCCAACGGCGTGGTAATCGGCAATAATGTCAAGGTCCAGAACAATGTGTCGGTCTTCGAGGGGGTCACGCTGGAGGACGATGTCTTTTGCGGTCCGTCCTGCGTTTTCACCAACGTCATCAATCCCAGGAGCCACGTGTCGCGCAAGAGCGAGTACAAAAAAACGCATGTGGGCCGGGGGGCGTCCATTGGCGCTAATGCCACCATCGTTTGCGGTGCCAGTATCGGCCGCTACGCTTTCATCGGCGCCGGGGCCGTGGTCACACGTGATGTGGCGGACTATGCCATGGTCTATGGCAACCCGGCGCGCCGCAACGGCTGGGTGTGCAATTGCGGGGTCAAGCTGGATTTTGCCGGTAGCGATGCAGCCGAATGCGAGGCCTGCGGCAAGCGCTACAGGAAGCAGGGCGCCAAAAGCGATGAAAAAGTCATGGAGGCTGAATAATGAGCATACCCATGGCCGACCTCAAGGCGCAGTACCTTTCCATCAAGGGTGAGATCGATGACGCCGTCCGGCGCGTCATCGAGAATTCGCAGTTCATACTGGGTCCCGAAGTTGATGCCTTCGAGAAGGAGATGGCCGCCTATTGCGGGACAGCTCATGCAGTCGGCGTTGCCTCAGGCACAGAGGCTTTGCAGCTTGCACTGCTGGCCTGTGCTGTGGGTCCCGGTGACGAGGTCATCACCACGCCCTTCACCTTCATCGCCACGGCCGAGGCCATTACGCAGTGCGGCGCCGTGCCCGTCTTTGTGGATATCGAACCGGTCACTTATAACATCGACCCTGAACTGATCGAGGCGAAAATTACGCCCAGGACGCGCTGCATCCTGCCGGTGCATCTTTATGGCCATCCGGCCGGCATGGACCGTATAATGGCTATTGCCAAAAAACACAACCTCAAAGTTATCGAGGATTGCGCCCAGGCCCTGGGCGCCTCTGTAGGGGCGTACCTTCAGGTGCGCCCGCATCCTAATCAATCCATGACCGGCTCCCTGGGCCACGCCGGCTGCCTGAGCTTCTTCCCTTCCAAGGTACTGGGCGCCTACGGTGACGGCGGCATGGTTGTCACCAATGATGCGACGGTGGCCGAGAATTTAAAAATGCTGCGTAATCACGGCGCTAGGCAGAAATACTACCACCTGGTACCCGGCTTCAACAGCCGCCTGGACGGTTTGCAGGCCGCCATACTGCGCGTCAAGCTCAAATACCTGGACAAATGGATTGAGCAGCGCCGTGAGAAGGCCGCCCTCTATGCCGAATACCTGGGCAAGATAGCCGGCGTGTCCGTGCCGCAGGAAACGCCCGGCAATTATCACTGTTATAACTACTATACTATCAGGCTGACCGTTCCCGAGATTAACCGCGAAGCGCTGCAGAAGGGCCTCAGCGAAAAGGGTGTTTCCAGCATGGTCTATTATCCCGTCTCCCTGCACCTGCAGACAGTTTATGCCGCCATGGGCGGCCAGAAAGGGGATTTTCCAGTGAGCGAGAGGGCGCAGGATGAAGTCCTT
>JBFYUA010000177.1:0-8541 GCA_041300305.1 Dehalococcoidia bacterium
TCCGGGGTGCCCGGCAGTAAGGGGACCTTGCAGCGGGCTGCTAATGAACGTGCCCCGGCCTTGTTGCCGAACAATTCGAGTATATCAGGGCGCGGGCCTATGAAAATAATCTCCTGCTCCGCGCAGCGCCGCGCGAATAGGGCGCTCTCGCTGAGAAACCCGTAGCCGGGATGGATGGCATCGCAGCCCGACGATTTAGCGGCGCTGAGGATCTGTTCAATATCGAGGTAAGCCGCGGCCCCCCTGCCAGGCAGGGCGCGGGACCCTCCGGCGGCCTGCACATGCAGCGACCTCTCGTCGTCGATGGAATATACTGCCACAGAGTCGATACCGAGGTCCGCTGCTGCCCGCGCTATGCGTATGGAAATCTCCCCGCGGTTTGCTATGAGGATCCTGTTTATTTTCATTGGTACTCCTGCGTCGCAATCAATATGTCGCTCAGTTGTGCCGTAAGCTTTAGCGGATATATTATATACCAGCTTTACAGCTTGTTTTCAGCCTGGGGCTAATAATAGCGAATGAAAGGAGGTTAGCATGGATTTTAAATGGGTAAAATATGAGGTTGCGGACGGTATTTTAACGCTCACCATGAACCGGCCGGAGAAGATGAACGCCCAGAATGCCGATACCATACTCGAGATGGAAAGGGCTTTCGACGCCGCCGATAATGACGACAGCGTACAGGTTGTGATAGTGACCGGCGCCGGCAAGGCCTTCTGCGCCGGGGCGGATTTAACCAGTCCGGCCACATCCGGGAAATACTTCATGGAGAGGTTCCAGGGGCGGGAGGACAACGAGCCGCACAGGGAAGAGGGTGGTATCTGTACCCTGCGTATCTACGATATGAAGAAGCCCGTCATAGCGGCCATCAACGGGGCGGCGGTAGGCATTGGCGTCACCATGACGCTGCCCATGGACATACGCATCGCCTCCAAAAATGCCAGGATGGGCTTCGTATTCGCCAGGCGGGGCATAGTCTTTGACGGCTGCGCAAGCTGGTTCCTGCCGCGCGCCGTGGGCATGAGCACGGCGGCGGAATGGGTCTACAGCGGCAGGGTGTTCTCTGCCCAGGAGGCCTATGACAGGAGGCTGGTCAGCGAACTGTTGGAGCCGGAAGACCTTATGCCGAGGGCGCGCCAGATAGCTACTGAGATAGTGCAGAATAGCTCATCTATATCTGTAGCGCTGTGCCGCCAGTTGATGTGGAAGATGCTGGGCGCGGACCATCCCATGGAGGCGAATATCATCGAGTCGAAGTCATTGAACTGGATGTTCGGCATGCCGGACGCGCGCGAAGGCATAGAATCGTTCCTGGGCAAACGTCCACCCGCTTTCCCTATGAAAATAAGCCGGGATATGCCGGCATTCTATCCCTGGTGGAAGCCGCGTGAATTCAAATATTACTAAGGGCCGGCATTACTGAGCCGCCGACTACGCCTGCTTCGAGCAGGAAAAGGAACAGTGCACGATTAAATCCTGGCTGCTTGTTGGGAGGATTTAGAGCGGTTTGTTTATCAGGGTTTTTTTCTCGCCATATAGTAATCTGCTTCTAACATTACATTATCTTTATAGAAATGATGTGTGAAATAGATGGTCCCTTCGTTATCAAGAGATGGCTCACCTGCAAATTGAGAGATGATTAATTCTGGTGCCTGCCAATTGCCATTCACGAGCTTGGATCTGAAGATAGCCGGCGTACCCCGGTAGGTCCTCGTAAACCAGAGTTCATTGCCGGCCTCAGTCAGGAAAGGCCAGCCTTCAGAGTCGGGACTGTTTACTACCGCGATGTTTTGCGGAGTGAGCCATGCACCGTTTTCCTTTTTCGAGACCCAGATATCATACTGCCCTTTGCCTCCCCGCCGGGCTGAGTGGAAATACAATTTTTGCCCGTCGGCCGAAATATGCAACTCGCCCACTTCATAGTCAGGATTAAAGCCGGCGTCCCGCCAGTCTTTCCATTCCCCGTTTACGAAACTCGCTGTGAACCAGTTCATACCGGTGTAGCCTGTTCTGGCCGAGGCAAACCACATGCTATTACCCTGAACAAAAAGACATCCATCCAGCGCCAGTTTACCGGGGTGTTGCAACCAGATTCTCCGGGGTTCTTGCCATACGCCATTCAACTTGTGGGAGACATAAAGCCCGGTTACTCCATCTAATAGCTGTTCCTGTACAGGAATATTCGGGTCCGGTGTAAACCACAGATAGTATGTATTGCCGTCAGGCATCATAAATCCTGAATCTTCGGCGCCGGCGGTATTTACGGGATAAGGCATCGGGATGGGCTGCTCATATTCGGCTGAATGCATAACAGGAGGGTAGATATCTGTTTCCGGTGTGATCTTGACAACTTTAGCAGGGATGGCCTGTTCACGTGACTTATGCTGTCCAGTTGTTGCAGATGGACCTTCCACGGTCTCGGATCGCTGACAGCCCAGTACGGCCGCCGTAAGGCAAATAACAATACAGGCAAATAACAGGGACTTCACAACATAACATGATACAGGCCGCGGTATAAGATGTAAAGCTGGGTGCCGAGTAGGGCGGATTTAAACAGTGGCCTTGTGGTGACGTTACCCCGAAAAATCGCATCAAATTGTCTTAGAGTCAGCGGGAATATTTGCTGCCCGCAGCGAGGTTGATGCGGGCACCAAGTTACGAATTGATGCAGGCAACAGACTGCTTGAGCCTGCGTATCACACCTGGTACGCATTATATCCATACTGACAAACTATGATTAGTCTCTGACAGGCCTCACTCCTCACCGCTTATTGCAAATTTCCTGTTAACAGTCCATAATAACGGCTATGATGAGCATAAAGAAGTAATTGAAGTGATACTGCTTATCTTGACCGGGCTGCAGTGAAGTAAAACGGAGGAGAACGATTGTGGGCAAATTAAGAGGTTGTGGGTCATTCTTGGTAGCGATGGTGTTGATGCTGATTCTGCAAATAGGTATCCTGGGCATATCGCCGGGAACAGCAGTGGCAGAAAATACCCCCACACCGGCGGACCAACAAATCACCTTGCTGGTGAGTGGACGCTTCAGTATCACGGTAAAAGCCAGTCTTCCGACACCCGGGTATAAATGGGAGATTGCATTCGATGAGCGTCTGCTCAAACTAATCAAACGCCACACCCCTTCAGGCACGGATATTATTGGGGCAAGTGGTGTTGAAACCCTCGATTTTGAGGGGATAAAGGCGGGAGAAACCGAGATTTACTTGAACTACAATCTTTCGTTAGACCCGGTCAACCCGAGGCTTGAAACCAGGACATTTAATGTGGTTATCCTGTCACCAACACCTCCGCCTATGTGGTGCCCTGTCATCAACAGTTTTACCACAAGCCCCGGTATAAGAAAAGGCGCCTCTTCAGTCCTGCGATGGTCTGTTTCCAATGCTGCATCCATAAATATTGACAACGGGATTGGCAACGTTACCTCTTCGGGCACACTGACCGTAAGTCCGGCTACTTCAGCCGACTATACTTTACAGGCAAGTAATGGTGGCAATACGATTGCTCAGACAGTGACCGTAAATGTCACACCCGCGCCACCGGCGTCCCCCAATTGTCCGCCGATTGTCCACAGGATAGTCTTTATTAACCCAGACAGTGCACAAATATCGATTAAGCCTAATACAACTCCCCCTGCGCTAAGTAGCCGTATCTGGGCGCCGGCTGATATAACTTGTTTCGCTATTGACTCAGACGATGACGACCTGGATTATAATTGGTCAACGGATAGCGGCAAAATACAGGGAGAAGGCTTTAAAATTAAGTGGATTGCGCCGGGAATAATTGGTGACTCTGTGATTACAGTTACTGTAGTTGATAGTAATGGCGCAAGTACCAGTTTCAGTATCAAGGTAAGGGTCTATTGCCTTGGTAACGGCTGCCCTGCTCCAACACTCGACCAACGTTGTACCTTGTCATCAACGACTGCACGGTAAGTCCATTCCAGCGAACTTGAGGCAAAGACAGGCGTGCGGTGCACGCAGGGTTTTATGGTAGCGGCTGCCGGGCGCATATCATCGATGGTCAATACGATACCTGTACTCCCGCGGGCTTGTCCTTATTTCGATTCTATGGCCGCCCGTCGAGGATTAGTTCCCCGGCGATCCTGGCGGCCTTGCCGGCGGGGGCGCGGCATTTTTTAATGGCTTCTGCTTTAACAAACTCCACCTGGTCGTTGGCATCGGTGAGGTTGAAGCTCTTGCCGAATATGTGGCTCTGCACGTCGCGGCAATTGCAGCTTCCGAACTGTTCTTCAAAACGCCTGCACAATTTGCGCGCGGCTTTGGTGGTGCGCTGAACGGAGCCGAAATCATCCGGTTTATCCCTTCCCATGGCTATACCCAGCGCCATGATCGCGCCTATCACGGCGCCGCAGGTCTCTCCCCTCAAGGCTATGCCGGGCATGGCGGTGGCGGCTTTGAGCGTCTGTGCATCTCCCAGGCCGAACTCCTCCTGCAGCGCCAGCAGCGTGCCCTGTGCGCAACTGCCGTAAAGCTCCTCGTAATCGCCGGCCTTTTGTTCCAGGCTGTTTAATATCTCTTCTCTCGCTCTGTCTTGGGCCATAGTACTGTCCTCCAGGTGAATTTCTCTGCCGGATGCACAAGTTTATCTGAACGGGGCGCCGGCTACAAGCGGGGGATTATTTATTGCGGATACAGGACAAAAGTACTATATGCCGCCGGGAAAGGGGGTAAACCTTTTGCCGATGGGAGGCGTTTTACCGGTATAAAGAAAATAAAAGGGGGACGAAATGAATAAAGCAACGATCACAGGCATGATACTGGTAATAGTACTGATGGTACCTGCCATGGCTTCCTGTTCCAGCGTAGTGACCCCGGCTGACAGCGGCGCTACTTACACGACTGCTGCCCAACCGACGGTGGTAGTTACTAAAGCAGCGCCGGTGGTTGTCTACAAGCCCGCGCCGCCCGTTATAGTGAATCCGCACCCGGCGCCTCAGACGCCGGCTCACTGGTATCACAACTGGCACTGGCCCTGGCATCCGCGTCCCTGATGAATAAAGTGAGGAAAATAAGAAGGGCGCTGCGAAAGCAGCGCCCTTCTTCATTGTGATTTAGCGGTAAAAGGGCACGGCCTGAATGCCCCAGTATCCCAGGTAAGCAAAAATGATGTGCTTGGGTATCTCGCCTGCGGCAGCGAGCAGCATAAATTTCCAGGCAGGGTATTTTAGTACACCGGAAGCAATCCCTGCGATATCAAACAACGGGTTCGGTATCAGCGCCAGCAGGAAGATGGTCCAGTTGCCCCATTTGGCCATCCAGCCTACCACCTTTTCGTAAGTTTTCGTATAGGGGATGGCCATCCTCCCGCTGAAGCCCAGCAGGTAACCGGTCAATTCACCTGTGGTGGCGCCCAGTCCGGAGGCTATTCCGACCCAGAGCGGGTCCCAGTGGTCCGGGGATATGGCGCCCAGCGCGGAGGTCATGGCCAGTCCGGGTATCGGTATTATCAGTGTGGCGGAAGCCGCCGCGGACAGGATGTAAATACCCACGTATTTAAGTCCGGCGTAGTTGGCCAGCCAGATAGAGAATTCCGCTATGTTTTTCCGCTGCCAGACAATGATGAAGAAGAGCCCTATGACAAAAACCAGCGCGACGGCCTGCAGGACCCTGTCCTTGTTCCAGAAACCAGTTGTTGTTTCCAGGGCCTCTCCGGGAATCTGGCCTTCGATTTTCTTATCGTCGTTTTTCATATTTTCGGCAGGAGGGCGGCGTATTTTTCAGTCCTGCTGAGTCCGGCCTCCGATTGTATCAGCCAGGTCATCCAGCAAATCTCGATAGCCCTGTACCCGGTTTGCGGAGCAAAAGCCTCTACTGCCAGCACAAATTCTATATCATTTGCCGGATGTTTGACACCAGCTTTATCCAGGATTTCATAAATGACCCTTTTGACTATTTTGTCCGGCATCACCGTATCCACCCCGCCCATCATGCGCAGGTACTGGTAGGTGTTTATCCCCACACCTTTGATGCTGCCGACCGGGTCCTGCTCCCACCCGGTCAGCGGGGCGTTGTTGGCCCAGTAAATCAGCGCGTCGCGGTCACCGCATTTTTTCTGCTGCTTGACCCTTACCAGGTGGGAGACTACCTCCCTGGCCACCTGCCAGGAGCGGGCATTTTTCCATACCTGCTTCAGTTCCGTATCGCCGGCCCTGAGCAGGTCTTCGAGGATACGCACCTGTCCCGTTTCAACAAACCGTTGATTGAAAAGCTCCACCTGGGGCACGACGGACTGAAAATAATTAAGGCCTATCGAGTCGAATGCGGCATCAACGATCATCAGGATTACGTTGCCGTGCCAGCGGGCGCTTTTGAGGCAGCGCTCACAATGCTCACGCACCATGGGCGCCCGCGCCATATAGCTGCCGATTACCCGGTCCAGTGAAGAAAGGTTATTGTTTTTATGCATGGGCATGTCCGCGGTAAAGACAAATTATAACATCAAATCGAGCGTGGTCATGAAAATGTCTGATCAGGCTATTGCACAATGAATATAATATGGTCTATTCTTATTACATCGGATAAAAATAAATTTTGGTGAGGGGATAGCATGTCCGGACATTCTAAATGGGCCACAATCAAACGTCAGAAGGGTGTAGCAGACTCCAAGCGTGGCGCTATGTTCACCAAGTTCACCCGCGAGATTATCATCGCCACCAGGCAGGGCGGGGCCAGTCCCGAAGGGAATTTCCGCCTCAGGCTGGCCATCCAGAAGGCGCGTGATAACAACATGCCCAAGGACAATATTGAGAACGCCATCAAGAAAGGCAGCGGGGCCGCCGAAGGTACTATTTTCACCGAGATGGTTATGGAAGGCTATGGGCCGGCCGGGATCGCAATCCTGCTGGAGGCCATGACCGATAACCGCAACCGCACGGTGTCCGAGATACGGAGCACTTTTATGAAATACAACGGCAACCTCGGTGAAAACGGCAGCGTGGCATGGATGTTTGAGAATACCGGTGTGATAACTGTGGATACCAGCGGGATAGATGCCGACGATTTTTCCCTGTTCGCTATCGATGCGGGTGCAAAGGACGTCAGGGAAGATAAAGGGTTGCTTGAGATATACACGCAGCCTAAGGATTTCGAGCAGGTCAAACTGGCCATTGAGAAACGCAAGAAACCGCTTTCTGCCGAAGTTACCATGCTGCCCACCAACACCGTATCCCTGCCGGAAAAGGAATCGCTCCAGACAGTCAAGCTATTGGAAAAGCTTGAGGACCTGGACGATGTCCAGCGCGTCTTCTCCAACCTGGAATACAGCGACGCCCTCATCGAAAAGCTCAAGTCTGAAGCGTAGCCATACTGTCAATGGTGAATACGAAGTGCCTGCGGCCTGTCCGTTCTTGTTTGTCTTATAGCCGGGACAAGGCCGGCGCATCCAAACTGTCAGGGATAAAACCAGTTTTTATAAGTGAGAATAGAATTAGGAGGTTTGACCGGCATCATGATTAACAGGTTTTCTCGCACAGCGTTATTAGTTGTTTTGGCCCTACCGATGTTATTGGCCTCGTGTTTTTGGCAGGCTGCCCCCGGCCTCCCTGTTATCAACTCGTTCAATTCAACCCCGGCGGCCGTGGCTGAGGGCAACCCGGCGGTGCTGGATTGGAACGTATCCAATGCCACCGCCCTGATTATCGACCAGGGCGTCGGCAGCGTGGCCTCGACAGGTACCTCCATAGTGTCACCCGTTGGGACGACCACCTATACGTTAACTGCCGTTAATGCTGCCGGGGCCGTGACAAAATCGGTTACGGTGTCGGTCAGCAGCGCATCGGCGACTGTTATTGTGCCTGTGACGCCAGTTCCTTCCGGGCCGCTGCCGATAGCATCATTCACCGTAAACCCGGGCGGCATTACCCCCAATGGCACGGCTGTCTTAAACTGGAGCGTAGCCAATGCTGCCAATGTGGTGATTGACCATGGCATCGGCCCCGTTTCGGTGTCGGGTTCACGCGCGGTATCTCCCAATGTAACCACAGACTACACCCTTACGGCTTCCAATGCGGTCGGTTCCGTGACCAGCGTGGTCAGGCTGGTGGTAGCGCCGGTTGGGTCACCCGGTCCTACCGGCAGCAGGGATTGGCTGGCCAGCACCTATACACTTGAATATCACTGGCCTACCTGCAGCATTGCGCAGAATATACCCATGCCGTCCCGCAGGTGGTTTGATACCGTCAACCAGGCGCAGGCCAATGGCTTTCACCCCTGCCCGGTCTGCCGCCCGCCCAGATAAGGTCAGGACGTGATTATTGCGCGTATTGGGCATTGACCCGGGGACACTCAACATGGGCTATGGCATAGTCGAGGAAAAAGGCGGCAATATCACTATGGCCGGGTGCGGCGTGATATCGCTGCCGACTAAAATGCCCATGGAAGAGAGGCTGTTTGAACTCCACATGGGTCTCTCAAAGGTCATCGCTGAATTCAAACCGGAGGAAGACCGGCAACCCGCACTGTGCCGCCGCCAGTATGGCTACGGCCTGGAGATCGGAAGAGC
>JBFYUA010000179.1:0-4819 GCA_041300305.1 Dehalococcoidia bacterium
GAGGGCGAGTACTTCCTCTACTGGGGCGAGGGCAACCAGCTCATCAAGCAGGGCGCCCTGACCAAGGCCGGCTGCGCACCCCTTGTCTTCCAGGTCCCGCAATCACCGCGCGGCAAGCAGATGGTCACGCTCAAGGTGGGCAGCAAGTCCTTCCAGAAGGAATTCACCGTCCTGGGCAGCATCACTATCGGCAGCAAAAAGGGCCCGGTGGGGGCCGAGGTGCCGGTGCAGGGCCATGGTTTCAACGCCCGCGAGACGGGCATCAAGATAATGATGGACGGCAACGTCCTGGCCAGCGGCATTGAAGCCACGGCCGGCGGGAGCTGGCTTTACACGTTGAAGGTCCCCGCTGCCAGCAAGGGCAACCACCCCGTCACGGCCAGCGGCGCCAGCACACCGGCCAGCGAAGCCAAAGAACAGGTCTTCACGGTGACACCCTCCATGGCCATCAACCCCTCCTCGGGCTGGGTGGGCCGGGTGATCAGCGTCTCGGGCAGCGGCTTCGGCAGCGCCGAGACCAATATCGCCGTGCTTTACGACGACCTGCTGGTGAAAACCAATATCTCGGCCGACCTGGGCGGGTCGTGGCAGACCTCCTTCTCCATACCAGCGTCCTCCAAGGGGGTGCACAAGGTGGATGCCCGCGGCGCCACCACTACGCTCGAGGACGTGACGGACGCGCAATTCACCGTTTCCCCGGGTATCAAGGTGGAGCAGGCCAGCGGACGGCTGGGCGACGTTATCACGGTGGGGGACACGCTTTTTGTCAACGGGTTCGGCTTTTTTGAGAATGAACCCAATGTCAGGGTCACCTTCGACGGGCTGCAGGTGGTGGGCAGCATCGCCGCCGATGCCCACGGGTCATGGTCCGCGCAATTCGCGGTGCCGGCCTCCACCAAAGGCGAGCACACGGTGGACTCCTTCGGCGATGCTACCAAGAGCGGGGACGTCAGCGCTTATACCGTGGTCATCACACCCGAGTTGGCCATCAACCCCACCGGCGGCGCGGTCGGGGAGAATACACTGCTGACCGGCAGCGGGTTCGGCGCCAGTCAGCCGCTCACCATTACCTATGACGCCAAAAAGGTCACCAGCAGCGCCACCACGGACAGCAAGGGCAGCTTCAGCACCGCCTTCAAGCCCCCGGCCAGCGGGACTGGCGGACACACGGTCACCGTCAGTGACGGCGCCCAGGCCATCGGTGCGGTCACGTTCACCATCGAATCCACGGCGCCCCCGGCGCCTTCACCTCTATCGCCCGAGGCCGGCTACAAAATAGGCATTTTCGAAAACAAGCCCATCGATTTCCAATGGTCGGCCGTGGAGGACCCCAGCGGCGTGGTTTACGCCCTGGAGATGAGCCAGAAGGCCGATTTCTCAGGCTCGGTGGTCCGCAAGGACAACCTGGAGAAGCCTGAATATACATTGCCGGCCGGCGAAAAGCCCCAGCAGGGCGAATATTACTGGCGGGTGCGGGCCACCGACCTGGCGGGTACCGCCGGCGAGTGGAGCCGCTCCCAGTTGATTATGTTCACCGGCATCGACTTCGTCTGGCCCATAGTAGGTGTAATAGCTTTGCTGGCCGTCGTAGGGTTGGTCATCTGGCGCATACGGGCCATCAGCAACAAAGGCGGCTGGTCGTCGTCGTAGCTTCATAATCTTGACAAAATATCCCCGTGCCTTTAATATGATTCTAATTTAACTTTATAACCGCGTATTGCTGTATATATAGGTAAAATTGTAAAAGCGAGGTATTATCAGAATGAAATTAATGGTTATCGGGTTGGGGCAATGCGGCTCCCGTGTAGCCGACGAGTTTGCCCGCCTGGGCCAGAGGGCCCACGGTGAAAGGGGTACCACCATCGTCACCGGGACCTTTGCTGTCAACACAGACCAGACCGACCTTACCGGCTTGTCTCATATAGGCTCCGATTACATGCACCGCATACTTATCGGCGGCCGCAAGACCTGGGGGCACGGCGTAGGCAAGGTCAACGAAATGGGCGCCGAACTGGCGCGCGAAGACGGCGACAAGGTCATCGACGCCGTCCGCACCTCACCCCTCTTCTACCAGACGCATGCCTTCATGCTGGTGGCCGGCACGGCCGGCGGCACCGGCTCGGGCGCCATCTCCATCATTGCCCAGATGC
This sequence comes from Dehalococcoidia bacterium, assembly GCA_041300305.1. GTDB lineage: Bacteria > Chloroflexota > Dehalococcoidia > GIF9 > UBA5629 > CAIMUM01. The sequence goes on from JBFYUA010000179.1 coordinate 2,151, forward strand.
TCAAGGAGCGCTACATCGGCAAGCCGGTCTATTCGCTCTGCGTGCTGCCCTTCGAACATGAGGAGGTGGCCGAACTGCGCAGTGTCTACAATACTGCCACCTGCCTTAAATCCATCCATTCCGTCGCTGACGGCGTGTTCCTGGCCGACAACCAGCGCTACGTGCGCAAGGACGCCAGCCTGGCCATGAACCTGCAGCGCATCAACCGCCAGATAGTGGAGCCTTTCTACGACCTGATGTGCGCCGGTGAGGTGACCAACGTGAGGCACGTGGGCGCCAAGACCATGGACGCCGGGGACATATTGCAGTCCATCGACGGCTGGACGGCCATCGGTTGCGGGCGCACGGATATCCCGCGCGGCTTCCGCTTCCCCTGGGAGCTTACCAAGACCAACTTCAGGGAAAAGAGCAGCGAGACGCTGCGCGCCATGCAGGCCATGGACGCCGCGGTCAGCGAGCTTTCCATCGCCCTCAACCCGGAGGACGCCGGACGCGCACTTTACCTGCTGGCCGCGCCCACCAGGGAGATGAGCATGGATATCGCCAAGGGCCTGGGAGACTACCTGCGCGAGCTGGCCGAGAACGCCGTCATACGCGCCGGCGACTTCCCCAGGGACAGGGGTTCGGTGGATGTCACCATCCTCTTCTCGCAGCTGGCCTTTGTGCAGAAGATACGCGACTACTACGACAGGGCCTCGGCCTTCGCCATGACGCAGAAGGACCGCCTGAAGGAAACCACGGGCCGCCTGCGCGACATGGAAGACGCCGCCAAGGGCCTGCCCAGCCTTATCTGATAAGTAATTTTTGCAGATTTTAAAAGGGGGCGGACTTTATGTCCGCCCCCTTTCATAATTGTGCCTCCGTATCGTTGCGGGGCCGCCGCCCAAAAATGTCATTGCGGACGAAGCAAAGCAACCTGGTTGCAAGTTTCACCGGATCATATAAGATTTATCAGCAGCGGCCATTGACAGTATAAAGGTAATAACCTACCATTTAGCCGCCACCCTATGACTAAAAGAGCTTTGATAACCGGTGTAGCCGGGCAGGACGGGGCCTATCTTTGCGCCTTGCTCCTGGATAAGGGCTACGAAGTCTTCGGCTGCGACCTCGGCACGGACGCCCGCTTCTGCTGGCGGCTGGGTCACCTTGGCGTCTACGATAAAATCACACTGCTGGCGGCTGATATGGCCGATGCCGGCTCGCTGCTGCGCGCCGTGGAGCAGGCCCGTCCCCACGAGATATACAACCTGGCCGCCCAGAGCGCGCCCGGCGCCTCTTTCCAGGGCCCCGTCGAGTACGGCAATATCACCGGCCTGGGCTTCGCCCGGCTGCTGGAGGCCGTCATCAAGACCGACAGGCGGCTTAAGGTCTACCAGGCCTCCACTATCGAGATCTTCGGCTACGGCAAGGTCCGCCGCCTGGCAGCGCATATGCCCTTTCATCCCGTTAACCCTTACGCCGTGGCCAAGCTTTACGCCCACTGGCTGGGCCAGATGTACCGCGAGGATTTCGGGCTCTTTATCTGCAACGGCATCATGTTCAACCACGAATCCCCCCTGCGCGGCCTCAACTTCGTTACGCGCAGGATAAGCAACGCCGCCGCCCGCATTGCGCTCGGCCTGGATAGCGCTCTCACGCTGGGCAACCTCGATTCGAGGAGGGACTGGGGCTACGCGCCTGAATACGTGGATGCCGCCTGGCGCATGCTCCAGCAGGACGCGCCGGACGACTATATCATAGCCACCGGCCGGTGGCACAGTGTCAGGGAATTCGTGGTAAAGGCTTTCAGCGCCGCGGGGCTGGACTGGGAGCAATACGTCAAAACCGACCCGGCCCTGGTCAGGCCGGTGGATGTCCCCTTCGCCATGGGAAACAACAGCAAGGCCCGCAAAGTGCTCGGCTGGCAGCCGCAGGTCAAATTCGACAGGCTGGTGGAGATAATGGTGGAGGAGGACCTGGCGCGCTGGCGGCGCCATCTCAAGGGTGAGGTTTTTCCATGGGACGCCGTGGCTGAAAAGTAGGCGCGGCCCTGCACGTGGCGGACCCGATCTCAGGGCGTCAGGATGCGGGCACTGCCTCAGCGGCAGGCCCGGGCAGCGGGTCGTTCAGCAGCCTCTCAAAAGTGCTATCATCGATAGTCTCTTTTTCGATCAGGAAATCGGCCACATATTTCAAACGCGGCTTATTCTGCATCATGATGTCGAAGGCCTTGGTATAGGCTTCCTTGACCAGCCCTTCGACCTCTTCGTCTATCTCCTCGGCGATCTTGTCGCTGTAATTCTGCTGCTCGTGGATCTCCTTGCCCAGGAAAACCAGCTCCTCCCTCTTGCCGAATGTGCGCGGCCCGAGCTTCTGGCTCATGCCGAACTCCGTTATCATGCGGCGGGCTATCTTGGTGACCCTCTCCAGGTCATTTTGCGCGCCGGTGGTCAGTTCGCCAAAGACGACCTGCTCCGCGGCGCGGCCGGCCAGGCTGATGACCATCATGTCCTTGAAGCGCTCGTAAGTTTCCAGGTGCCGCTCTTCGCTGGGCAGGAACCTGGTCCAGCCCCCCATCATGCCCCTGGCCACGATTGATATCTTGTGCACGGGATCGGCATTAGGCAGCATTTTGGCCGCCAGGGCATGCCCGGTCTCGTGATAGGCTATTAATTCCTTCTCCTGCTTGG
>JBFYUA010000204.1:0-3207 GCA_041300305.1 Dehalococcoidia bacterium
ACCACCGGCGCGGCGCCCACCTTCATGGCCTGCGCGCGGGCCAGGGCCTGCTCCACGGAAACGTCCGGCCCGACCGAGACCACGTCCTTCTGCATTACCTCGCGCACCTTCATCTTGGCCAGCAGGTAATTGATCTCCCACACGCTCAGGCTGGTGGCCGGTGAAGGCCCCACACCCACGATGCGGTCCAGCGTGACCACGCCTACCAGCTTGCCTTTATCCACGACGGGCAGTCGGCGCACTTTGTGGGTCTCCATGATTTTGCGCGCTTCCATAATGGGCGTGTCGCCGGAAACCGTGATCACGTTCCAGGTCATGATATCTTTGACTTTCATCTTGCTGGTCCCCCCTTTTTACAAGCTTTTGCAGAGGCTATTATAGCACCCCAAAAATGTCTTTGCGAGCGAAGCGAAGCAATCTGTAGGGGCGGGTTGTCAAACCCGCCCGCTCTCTCTTTCGGGCGCACCTGAAGGTACGCCCCTACGGACGGACAGATTGCCGCGGCAACATTTCACCCCCGTCTATAAAAGGCTGATGCCCAGTAACGCCTCAGTCACAATGCCTATTTCACCCGCCCGCTCCTTTACTTCGCCCGGGGTGTAACAAAGCAAGTCAACGCTCCTGAGGGTGCTGTTCTCCAAAACAAAGGTGCCCCGCTGGGGAAAAGGCATGGAGGCAAACTCCGGGGCGATCAACATCACGTCCCAATCGCTGCCCTCAAGGTGATCACCCCTGGCACGGGAGCCGAAAAGGTAAGCTCCCTCCAGCTTGAGCGGAAGCAATCCCACGAGTGAACGCAATTGCTCTATGTCTCTAATTTGAGCTCGGTCCTTACCCATTCTATGATCCTCCGGGCATAACCCAGGTGCGCTACTGCGGACTCTTCGTCATACAAGGCGGCAGGCACACCATTGGCCGCGTCAGGATAACGCGCAATTATGTAATCCGGGCTAAGCTCAGCGGCGGCTTTAAGCACATCGCGGGGAGCGTCTAATACCTGCGCTAATTCAACAAGGTCGTGCGTAAACTCAGCCCTGCGCTTTTTCTCGATATGCAACGCCTTAATGGACTTCTCAGCGGCCTGCTCGGCAAAAAATACCGAGGCGTAGTAAATTTTTATCTTGAGCAGTTGAGCAGCTGTATCAATGTCATGGCCGCTCTGCTCTAATAACCGCAGGGATTCTTTACGCATACCTAAAAGCTTATACCCTTTCGTATCCCGTGGCAATTATTGCCCGGGCTGACGGTCGGATTGCCGCGGCCTTCGGCCTAACCCCCAAAAATGTCTTTGCGGTGAGCCGAAGCTGCGAGCCGAAGGCGTGGCAGGAAGCAAAACAATCTGCAGGGGCGGGTTTTCAAACCCGCCCGCTCTTTCTCTCGGGCGCACCTGAAGGTACGCCCCTACGACGAGGGAAGCGCGGGCGCACCTGAAGGAGCGCCCCTACGTTGGCAATAATACCTTTAGTACCCTCCCGACCTTTGCCTCATGACCAGCACAATTACCAGCACGATGATGAGCACGCCGCCCGCGATAATTATCGCCAGCACCATCAGTGGCATACCTTCAGGCGCACCGGCGGATTCCTTCACCGTGAAGCTCGCGCTCTGCCCGTCCACGCTCACCGTGTACGTGCCGGGATCCGGCTTGCTCACATTGAAGCTGAGCACCTTGGACTTGCCGGCTTCCAGCTTCACTTCTTTCTGCTCCTGCGCATAGCCGTCGATTTTCAGGACGACCGTTTTGGACGCCTCGCCCGTGCCTCCGTTAACGACGCGTACCGATACACTGACCTGCTGCCCGGGATTGGCGGATTCCGGCGACACTGTAAGGTCGGAGGTGCTGAAAGCCGAGGTGGCTGCCGGCGTTGCGGGGACTTCGGGAGCCGCCCCGGCCCTGCCCATCAGGGCATAGGTGGAGAAATGGCTGACCTGCGCGCTGACCGTCCTGGCCTGGGTGTCCACAGTGGAGGCCAGGGTGGTCCAGTTGGAATTCTCCAGCAGGGCGAGATAGAGATTGGCTTCCGGCACATCGGAGGGCAGGCCGGCCGGATCATATTTGACCGTGACCGTAACCGCCGGGCTAAAGGTGGTGTTATCCGGCCCGAAGGCATAAGCCTCGATCATTTTAGCGTCCGAAGGGGGCGCCGGCGGAGAGGCAAGCTGCACCACCGTGACCTGCTGGCTGCCCGATGGCAGGCTGACGGCGGTATTGGCGGCCAGGCTGATACTCATCTTGCCGTTGGCGCTGCCCAGGCTGGTGGCGGAGGACACCACTCCGCCGCTGGTGCTGAAGGAAGAGGTGGTATTCAGCACACTGGCCGATATCACGGCCGTTGCGGCCGGTGTGGCAGGCGTAGTGGGCGTTGTAGGCGTTGTAGGCGTAGTGGGTGGCGTTGGCGCAGATGTAGTGGCGGGCAGGTGCCGCAGCGAGAAGACGGTGAAGTGCGCTACCGGCGCCGAGACTTCCTTAAGCGTGGCATTCACCGTGGAAGAGAGACGTTCCCAGGCTGAGCCGGTCCACCAGGCGATATAGAGGTTGGCTTCCGCAGCGCCGGCGGGCAGCGAAGCGGTCTCGTATTTAAGCGTCATAGTGGCCGCGGGTGAGAATGTGGCCCCCGAGGGTATGAAGCTGTAAGAGCGGATCATGCTTGAATTGTCCGTGGCCGGCGGCGGGTTGGATTCCGTGGCCGCGCCAAGCTGCGTCAACCCCTGCATGTTGATGGCGGTATTGGCCGCCAGGCTGAGCTTGACGCGTCCGTCCGAGCTGGCCAGGGTTTTGGCCGCTGCAAGCACACCGTTGGAAAGCGAGAAGGTTTCAGACGCGCCCAGTATCGAAGACTGGACGGAGACCATCGTAGTGGTGGTGGTGACCTGGATGGAGAGCGCCTTGGTGCAGGTATGAGACGCGCTGTCATTGGCCTGGACCGTAAAGTTGTAGGCCTGTGCCGTGGTGGGAGTGCCCGCGATGACGCCGGTGGCGCTGTTGATGGCCAGCCCGGCGGGCAGGCCGGAGGCAACCGACCAAGTGTAGGGCGTGGTACCGCCCGATGCTGCCAGAGTGGCGGAATAGGCCACGCCCACCGTGCCGGCGGGCAGGCTGACGGTGGTAATGCCGCAGGAAGAGGCAGGCGGAGCCGAGCCGCCGGCCGCCAGGTCGAGCCTGGTTACAGAGCCGGGATTGCAGGTTGCCGTCTGTGAAACCAGCGC
>JBFYUA010000215.1:0-4398 GCA_041300305.1 Dehalococcoidia bacterium
TTTGAATTTGGAGATACCGGCGGACCATATTCTGTGGATTATCCATGAATGGGCAGTGTATATTTAGAGAGGTAGTGGTGATATGCTGCTCCCATTAATACCGGCGGGCTAACAAGTTAGCAAAAATGATAAGTTCAGAACATTTTAGGTCTGTCAGTTTATCCTCCTTTGAGTAATTGCCGGTGCGCCGGAATAGCCCTTTTGCTCTTAAACATGAGTTCGGTAACTGTCCACAATGGCCCACCGGCTAAGCTAATATTGTTGCATTCACATCAACCTGTTATCCTGAAATCAAGGCATGATTTTTGAAAAACCGGGCAATTGTTGCCTTATCGATTTTTCCTTCCGCTGTAAGAAGAACGATCTTCTCGAAATCATTCTCATCGGCATGAAAGTCTATTCCATTCAGCATGAGAAAAACGATTGATGCCACAGCTCCAGTGCGCTTGTTGCCATCAATAAAAGGATGATTGCGAACGATATGGAAAAGATAGGCAGCTGCCATTCCGAAGATATCCGTATGGAGATAATTCCCATCAAAAGTAGCAGAAGGCATGGCAATGGCAGACTTCAGGATTCCAATGTCGCCGATGCCGGCGTGTCCACCATACCGTTTAATCTGGTCATGATGAATTTCTATAACCTCATCAAGTCCCAGAAAAACAGGCTCCGTCAACCCGCAAGCCTCTTGAGAGTACGCTCATACCTGGCATTGGTTTTTTCAAGCGCATCCTGAAACTGGCGTCTGCGTTTTTCATCCCTTACCGGTGTTATCAGCAGCAATGAACCGTCTGTCGAAATCTCCAGCAGTGTTTCGGCGTCTATATTTAGAAGCTCAATTACACCCTTGTCTAAAACAAGAGCCAGGCTATTACCATGTCTGGTTAGTTTTTTAAGCATAATTCTCACTCCCCCCGAAGGTACAACTTTGTTGTAACATTGTATTAACCTGATACCATTTTGTCAATTTGAACGATATTTAGCATTTGCCGGTGAGCTGGAATACTATAATTCCCCGGCGATGATATGGCCCTGTCCCCATACAGGCAAGTCTGGTACGGCCCGGGATGGCGATGAGGATGGTATTGAAATAATGGTTGACTTATTTTAAGGTTACACGTATAATGCACGTATAAGGAGACGCGTTATGCAGAAAAAACTAACCCTGACAGTTGATGTGGAGGTTTACGAAGGACTTCGCAAAATAATCGGGCCGCGAAAAATAAGCAAGTTTATTGAAGACCTGGTAAGGCCGTATGTTGTCCGCCCCAATTTAGAAGCAGCCTATGCGAAAATGGCACGGGACAAAAAGAGGGAAGATGAGGCCATGGAATGGGCCGAGATGACTTTTGGGGATATGAACAATGCAGCGGAGTGAAGTATGGTGGGTCAACTTCGATCCCTCCATCGGTGGAGAAATTAAGAAGAAGCGTCCTGCTGTTATCATAAGCAATAATGCGTCAAATAAATTCCTTAACCGTGTCCAGGTTGTGCCTTTAAGCAGCAAAACGCAAAGGCTTTATCCCAGCGAAGCGTCAGTGATTTTCGAAGGAAAGGAAAGCAAGGCTATGGCGGACCAGTTGGCTACGGTGAGCAGGGCACGGCTCTTTCGCCGTGCGGGCGTTCTCTCTCCGGAAGATATGCATAAGGTTGAGGAAGCCGTCAAAACTCAACTGGCAATTCTCTGATTAGAACTTGATTTCATGCCCAGGTTGCTCCCATTAATACAGGCTCCGTCAACCTGCCAGCCTCTTGAGAGTACGCCCATACCTGGCATTGGTTTTTTCAAGCGCATCCTGAAACTGGCGTCTGCGTTTTTCATCCCTTACCGGTGTGATCAGCAGCAATGAACCGTCTGTCGAAATCTCCAGCAGTGTTTCGGCCACAAATTGCATCGTTTGACAGTCAGTCTATAATAAATCATACTATGGTCATACTTCAGTATGATAATGAGGTGTCAATAATGCCAAAGACAACTAAAATAGCTATCAGCCTTCCTGAGGCAATTTTCAGCGCGGTAGAAAAAGAAAGGAAAGCTACTGGTGAGAGCAGGAGCGAACTATTTCGACGGGCGGTGGAAATGCTGCTGCGCCGGAAAAGGGAACAGGCTATGAGCGAGCGATATATTCGCGCCTATGAGCAAATGCCTGAGACGAGAGAGGAAATTGATGCGGCCCGCTACGCAGCCGGCGCCATATTGGCCGGGGAACCCTGGCAATGAAAAGAGGCGAGATATGGTTGGCAGAACTGGAACCACCCGCCGGAAAACGTTCCGTGGTGCTTCTCTCAAGGGATGATGCCTATGCTGTCCGCTCGCTTGTAATCATAGCTCCGGTTACTACACGGATACGTGGTATAGCCGCTGAAGTGCCACTGACTGTTGAAGACGGCATGTCCCAGGCATGCGTGGTAAACCTGGATGTTATCACCACTATCCCAAAGGATTGCCTGCGTAGCCGGTATGCCATATTGAACCGCATTAAATTGAAGGAAATTGAAGCGGCCCTGCATTTCGCCCTGGGATTGGATCAGTAGCAACGCCATCCATGCCCGCAAGGACGAGGGGAAAGCGCGCCACCCCCAAAAATGTCATTGCGAGGAGCCTGCGACGAAGCAATCCCAGGGCATAACGTCACTAACGATGAGATTGCTTCGCTTCGCTCGCAATGACAGTCTAAAAGTCGCAATGACCGCGCCCAGGTTATTCAGGGCTGTTTCTGTTCCCTGAGCAACCTGTAAGCGTTGTTATAGGCGTCGGCGAACCCGGGGTCCTCCTGCCTGAATTTGTTTGCGAGTTCCCGCATCTTTGTTGCAAAGTTCTGCTCATCCTTGTTTTTGACCATGTTTGCCCATTCCCCGGCTTTGGACAGGAAGGCATTCTCGATTGCAGCCATGCCCGGCAGGCTCATCTGCAGCGAGGCATAAAACCCTGGGTCCTCGGAGGTGACGGCTTCCGCCAGCGTCAGCAACAGCCGGTAGGAGGTCCCGCCGACAGCCTCCGCCCCTTTAAGCTTCCCCAGGCCAAGCAGTGTATCGGCGGAGACCAGCGCAATGAAATGCGATAACCCCAAGACGATGGCCATCAGTTCATCGTGCTCGGCAGGCGGCATGACGGCGACCCTGGCGCCATTCTCTTCCAGGTACCGGCGGATTGTCCCCGCCAGCGCCTGCTCACCGGCGTTGGTGGGTGTGAGAACAAAGCGCTGGCCCCTGACGGAAGTTGCGCCGGGGCCGAACATGGGGTGCGTGCCCAGCACGCGGCAGCCTCCGAAATACTTATGCATGATTTCAACCGGGCGCGTCTTAACGGAAGTGACGTCAAAGATATACTGCCCGTGCCGGACGGCAGGCGCCAGTTCTCTGCAGATGGCCTCAAAGCTGTCGATGGGCAGGGAAAGAATGACCGCGTCCGCGTTTTCTACGGCCTCCGCCGCAGGGGCGGCCCTGACTCCAAGCTGTTGGGCGGCTTCGCGCAGCTTTGCTTCATCCCGCCCCGCTATGGTGACGTCCAGTCCCGCCTCGGCGCGCAGCGCGCGCGCAAACCACCTGCCCATCTTGCCGTAACCACCGATGATGACTACCTTCATCTCAAACCCCCTCTCATAGCGGTTTGGCCTTCGGGTAGGAGCCCAGAACCTTGAGGAAGACCGAGATATCTTCCACGCGGCCCAGCGCCTCCCGTATGGAGGCATCGGCGCGGTGCCCCTCGAAATCCAGGTAGAAATTGTACTCCCAGGGTTTCTGGCGTGTGGGACGGGACTCTATCTTGGTGAGGTTTATGCCCCGCCCGGAGAATTCACCCAGCGCTTCGTGCAGTGTGCCCGGACGGTGCCTGAGCAAAAAAACGATGGAGGTCTTGTCCTCCCCCGTCGGCTGGCAATCCTGCTTGCCCAGCACGAAAAAGCGCGTGGTGTTGCGGGGGTTGTCCTCTATCTCCCGCGCCAGTATCTGCATATCATAGATCCGGGCCGCCCGCGCGCCGGCCACCGCCGCGCTGTCCATCAGCTGCTTTTCCTTTATCATCCTGGCGCTGCCGGCCGTGTCGTAGGACGGGATAAGCTCGCAGTCCAGCCTCCTCAGGTAGCCCTGGCACTGGGCCAGCGCCTGCGGGTGGGAATAGACTTTTTTAATGCCGCCGGGCTTTGTGCCCCTGTTGGCCAGCAGGCAGTGGGAGACCCGTATCTGTGCCTCTCCGCAGACCATGACTTCGCAATCGAGCAGCAGGTCGTAGGAACGGCTGATGCTGCCCTCCTGCGAGTTCTCCACCGGCACGATGCCGTAAGGCAGCCCGCTATCCTGCACCAGCTTGAAGACCTCGTCCAGCGTCTCGCAGGGACGTGTCAGCACGGCCGGGCCGAAGAACCCCAGGGCCGCCTCCTGGCTGTAGGCCCCCGCCTG
>JBFYUA010000237.1:0-5935 GCA_041300305.1 Dehalococcoidia bacterium
AGCGCGGAATCAGGGGCCTGCCGGCCCTGCTGCTGGCTGCGGCGCAGGCGCTGAAGGTCGCGCCCGCGGGCTTCCCCAAAATCAGCCTGCGCAGCTTCGACAGCCTTTACCGGGGCAGCTACCCGCCGGAGGGCAGGAGGCGCGCCAGGGTGGCCTATTACACTGGCTGCGCCACCAGTACCATGGACGTCGAGACCGGCGTATCGGTCATGAAGGTGCTGGCGCATAACGGCATCGAGGTTGTAGTACCGGATAAACTGGTGTGCTGCGGCCTGCCTGCGCTGGGCGAGGGCGATATAGCCACAGCGCAGAGGATGGTGCGCAGCAATATCGCCGTCCTGGCGGAATTGGACGTTGACGCCGTCCTGGTGGACTGCACCTCCTGCGGCATGATGCTGCGCTCCGAGGCTGCCAGGCTGCTGCCCGCGGACGACCCGCTGCTGGCTAAAGCGGTTGCCCTCTCTGCTAAAGTGTTCGAGGTCACCGACTACCTGGATACCATCGGCCTGGCCGTTGAACCCGGGCCGCTGGCGGAGAGCTACACCTACCATATGCCCTGCCACCGCGGCTGGACGCCCACGCTGGACGATGCCCCGCTGCAGTTGCTGTCTGCGATACCCGGCTTAAAGTACAGCGCCATGGAGGAGCCGGGCAAATGCTGCGGGGCGGGAGGAGTCTTTTTCATGCAGTATCCGGACCTCTCGCGCGGCATACGGCGGCGCAAGCTGACTGATATCAAGGGCACGGGCGCCGGCGTGGTGATATCCCAGTGCCCGGGCTGCCGGTCCTACCTTTCCGCAGGTCCGGGTAAAGGCTGGAAAACGGTCCATCCCGTCACTTTGCTGCGCAGGGCTTACGGGTTGTAATTTGCATTAGTTGACATAAAATAACCGCAGTGAGAGACAAAATGAAGACTTTTTCTGTGAAGACGCGTTGCTGGCACCAGCCGGGTGAGATGGAGCTGGACTTCGCAGAACGCTGGGAGGTTTTAGAATGCCGCATGCAGGGGCATGCCGCGCCCCGGCTGAGCAGTGCCCAGATCGAGCATGCACTGGCTAACCCCACGGGTTCGCCGACCCTGGCCGGTTTAGCCGCCGGAAAAAAGAAGGTGGCCATCATCTTCGATGATATCTCAAGGCCGACACCTGTCGGGGACCTGCTGCCCCATATTCTCAGGGAACTAACTAAGGCCGGCATACCCGACAGCGCCATCAGGCTGATATGCGCGCTGGGCTGCCACGCTGCGCACACCTACCAGGATTTTGCCGCCAAGCTGGGGACGGCCATCATGAAACGGTTCCCCGTCTACAATCACAATATCTATGAGAACTGCGTGGCGGTCGGAGCGACGTCGCAGGGCACCGCGCTGCGCGTCAACGCGGAGGTCATGTCCTGCGGCCTGAAGATCGGCGTGGGGTCGGTCATCACGCACCCGCAGACCGGCTTCGGCGGGGGCGGGAAAATCATCCTGCCTGGCGTATCGGAGATAAGTTCCATCGAGGCTTACCACCGCCTCGAGTTCCAGGCCAGGGATGCCGGCCGGGGACATACCATCGGCATGGCCAAATACGAGGACAACCCGCTGGCCCGGGATTTTACCGAGGCTGCCAGGCTGGCAGGCCTCGATTTCAAAATAGACTGCATCATCAATGGCGCGGGGGAGGTATGCGCCCTGTTCTGCGGCGAGCCTGAAAAGGAGCACCGGGAAGCCATCCGCTACGCCGTGAAGCATTACGCCACGGAAGCTGTCCCGCAGGCGGATATCGCCGTGGTCAACACCTATGCCAAGGAAAACGAGGCTATGATCGGGCTGATAATCGGCATAACCCTGCTGGCGCAGAAGGGCGGGAGCCTGGTCCTGGTCATGGATTGCCCCACGGGGCAGGTCGTCCACTACCTGCTGGGCAGCTTCGGTGAGGTCTCGCGGGGGCGCCTCTTCCAGTCCATTGATTACGACATACCCTGGGTGAAGAAGGTTATCATCGTATGTCCGCAGTTCGAGCATGCCACGGCCGAGTGGATTGCCCTGCCGCGCACGACGTGGGTGCATAAATGGGACGAGGCCCTGGCCATACTCGAAGGGGACTACCCGGGCGGCGCCAGGGTTGCGCTCGTGCCGGATGGCACCACGCAGTACATCCCTGCCTGACTGCCGGCATGTCATTGAAATTTAAGGAGGAGAACAGGTTGGAAATGAACAGCAACGCTTTGAAAATCAATCCCCGCGACAACGTGGTCATTGCCATCAGGCAGATAACCAGGGGCGAAGACGTCGTGGTCGATGGCGTGAAGCTGCTGGAGGCGGCCGAGGACGTGGCCGCCAGCCACAAGATCGCGCTCATTGACATAAAGGCCGGAGGAGTTGTGCTCCGTTACGGCGAGCCCATCGTGCAGGCCAGGGACGATATCGGGAAGGGCCGGTGGGTGCATGTGCATAATACACAGCCCATCGAGAGGGACTGAATAAAGGAGCGTGTCGGAGATGGAATTTAAAGGATATAAGCGGGCGGACGGCAGGTACGGTGTGCGCAACCATGTGCTGGCCGTTTCATCGGTAAGTTGCGCCAACGGTGTAGTCGATGCGCTGGGGCGTATCTTCCCGGACATTGTCACCGTGCAGCATGCCTACGGGTGCGGCTACGGACCCGATGACTGGGGCACCAGCTTCAAAATGCTCAGCGGGCTGGCCAACCATCCCAACGTCGGCGCCGTGCTGGCCATCGGGTTGGGCTGCGAACTGCTCAAGGCCGAACACCTGGTGGATGCAGTCCAAGGCAAGCCGGCCGAGGCGCTGGTCATACAGCAAATGGGCAGCGCGGCCGCTACCAAAAGGGGCATCGATATTATCGAGGGATTTATCCGGCAGCTTGCCGGGCAGCAGAGGGAACCTGCGCCCCTGAGCGAGTTGCTGGTCGGGCTCAAATGCGGCGGCTCGGACGCCTTTTCCGGTGTGACGGCCAACCCGTCCCTGGGAGTGGCCGCCGACATGCTGGTGGGTGAGGGGGCCGCGGTCGTCATGGGCGAGGTTACCGAGATGATCGGCACCGACCACATACTCAAGGGCCGCTGCGACAGTCCCGAACTGGGCGAGAAGCTGCAGAAGCTGATACTCGGTCACGAGAAATATGTGAAAGATGCGCTGGGCGAACTGGCCGGCCTGGTCATCGCCCCGGGCAATATCGACGGCGGGCTGTCGTCCATCACAGAGAAATCACTGGGCTGCAATGCCAAGTCCGGCAGCACGCCCATACGTGAAGTCGTGGACTACAGCGCCCGGCCGGCTAAGAAGGGGCTCATCATCATGGATACACCCGGCTATGATATCGACGCCATGGCCGGCATGGCCGGCGGCGGCGCGCAGATAATAGTCTTCACCACCGGGCGCGGCACACCTGCCGGCTTTCCGGCGGTCCCCGTCATCAAGGTATCCAGCAATTCCACCACCTTCCATAACATGCAGGGCGATATCGACGTCAACGCTGGCTCCATATTGGATGCGGGCAAAACCGTCGGGGACGTCGGGCGGGAGATATTCGAGTGCATCGTGCGCACTGCCGGCGGAGGCCTGACCAGCGCCGAGATAAACAGGTCCTCGGTATTCAACTGCCTCAAGAAGGGGGCGACTTTCTAAAGGAGGTGAACCAGTTGGCTGAATCAAATATTAATCCCAAGGAGCTGAGCAGCGTTTACTCGGGGGAGGACCCGCTGTCCATGATACGGCGGACGTGGCTGTATGCCACCGGCATGACCTACGATGAGATAAAGAAGCCGTTTGTAGCGGTGGCCAACACCTATGCCGAGATGCACCCCGGCCATGTCCACCTCCGTTCGATAGTCGACAGGGTCAAGGCCGGCATACGCAGCGCGGGCGGGATACCCTTCGAGTTCGGTACTATCGCCCTGTGCGATGGCCTGGCGCAGGCGCACCAGGGGAACGACTACGTGTTGCCCAGCCGCGAGATAATCACCGACTCCATCGAGGTTGCCGTGCGCGGGCACCGTTACGACGCCGTGGTGCTGGTCGGCTCCTGCGACAAGATCATCCCGGCCCTGCTGATGGCGGCGGCCAGGCTGGACATACCGGCCATTGTGGTGACCGGCGGCTCCGCACCGCCCGGGTACTGGGCCAGGGAGAAGCTCCAGCTATCCACCAAAGCCGAGGGCCCGGCGGCCGGCAAGATAATGGGACTTGAGCCCTGCCTGCGCGAAGAGGGGTTGGCCAGCCTCTATCCCTGCGCGGGCGCCTGCTGGGGCATGGGCACTGCCAACACCATGGCCTGCCTGTCCGAGGCCCTGGGCATGAGCCTTCCCGGCGACGGGACCGCCCCGGCGGTCATGGCCGACAAGCTCAGGCTGGCCGAAAAGGCCGGCGAACAGGTAGTTGAACTGCTTAAACAGGGCATTACAGCGGGGAAGATAATGACCGCGGCCAGCCTCAGGAATGCCCTGATGGTGGATATGGCCATCGGCGGCTCGCTGAATACCGTGCTGCACCTGCCCGCCATAGCGTATGAACTCGGGCTTTCGCTGGACCTCTCCGAATTTGATAAAGAATCCCGCGCCACACCGCACCTGGCCAACGTGGAGCCCAACGGCCCCTACTATGTTGTGGACTTCGACCGCGCGGGCGGCGTCCCCGGCGTGCTCAAACGGCTGGAGGATAAGGTGGACGGTTCGGTGATGACGTGCACCGGTAAGACGATGGCCGAGAACATTAAGGGATTTGAAATTTTCGACGACGATATCATCAGGCCGTTGAGCAACCCCGTCCATCCTTACGGCGGCATGGCCGTACTGAGGGGCAACCTTGCGCCGGACGGCGCGGTCATCAAGCAGGTCGGCCTGCCCGCTGAGCAGTGGCGCTTCAGCGGACCGGCCAGGGTCTACAACTCCGAGGAGGAGGCCATTAAAGCATTGACCGGCGGGGGCATCAAGGCCGGCGACGTTGCCGTCATCCGTTATGAGGGCCCGAAGGGAGGGCCGGGCATGCGGGAGATGGCCCTTTTCCGGGTGCTGCAGAAGATGCTGGGCCTCGATTACTCGTGCTATACCATTACCGATGGACGTTTCTCGGGTTACAGCGAAGGCGCCTGCATCGGCTACCTGTCGCCCGAGGCCATCGTGGGCGGCCCTATAGCGCTGGTCCAGGACGGCGACATGATCGAGATAGACGTGGAGAACCGCCTGCTGCAGCTCAAAGTGTCCGATTCTATCCTGGCTGAAAGGAGACAGAAGCTGGTTCACCCGCAGAAAAAAGTCACGCGGGGATACCTGGAGCTGTACCGGGATATGGTCGGCCCGGCCAACCTCGGCGCCATCATGAAACGAGGAACAGGATTGCCGCGCCCTTCGGGCCCGCAATGACACCACAAAAATGTCATTGCTAGGAGCTTGCGACGAAGCAATCCTGTGGCAAATGAACTGAATTTGAATAATAGTCCCGGCGGTCTTAGAATAACCTTTGCTGTTTCAGATTACTGGTTTGTCCAAACAAAATCCAGGGAGGCATAAATGGTAACCAAGACAAAAGGCATGGCGGAGCTGTTCAAAGAGGTCATCAACAGGGACCTGTGCGCCCTGTGCGGTGCCTGCATTGGGGACTGCCCCTACACCGTCTTTTACCGCGGCAAGATACGCATGCTGGACCTCTGCACACGCGAGGAAGGGCATTGCTACGGGTATTGCCCGCGGACGCACACGGATTTCGATGCCATAAACAATAAACTGTTCGGCGCCCCTTTCGATGGGGCCGAGACCGGCACGGTCAAAGAAGTTTTCATGGCCAGGTCGAAGGACGCGAAGGTGAGGTCCAAAGCGCAGTATGGCGGCGCGGTGACCACTTTACTGCTGCTGGCCCTGGAGAGCGGTTTAATAAATGCGGCCATCACGACCAGAACGGGAGATGATAAGCTGCCGGCGGCATCCCTGGCGCGCA
>JBFYUA010000239.1:0-15882 GCA_041300305.1 Dehalococcoidia bacterium
AAAAAGGCGCTGTAGCTCTTGGATGATATTAATATACCCCAGGCTGAAAATGCGCTAAAGAAGTACACTCACAACATGTCCGGCGGTATGAAGCAGCGGGCCATGATTGCCATGGGCCTCTCCTGCGACCCGGCGATATTGATTGCCGACGAACCCACCACGGCGGTGGATGTCACGATACGCGCACAGATTATGTTCATACTGCAGGACCTGAAAACCAGGCGCAATATGTCTATCATTTTTATCACGCATGACCTGTCGCTGGTACGTGAGATAGGCGACCGGGCGGCCGTTATCTACGGAGGAAAGGTTGTTGAGATAGCGCGCGTTGAGACTATCCTCACCGCTCCGGCCCATCCTTACACGCGTGGCCTGATCGCCTGCCTTCCGGACATATCCGCGGACCTTAAAAGGTTGCCGTCCATTCCCGGCAACACCCCCAACCCCATCGACCTGCCGCAGGGATGCACCTTTCACCCGCGCTGCAAAGATGTGATGGACACCTGCCGCTCAACTGAACCTGCACTTGTGAACATAGCAGGTGTTCATAAAGTCGCCTGTCACCTGTACGATAAAGCTGGGGTTTGAAGGATATGATAGAAAAGGACCGGCTGTTACAGGTTAAAAATCTCAAGAAGTACTACCGTGTGAGCGCGGGTTTGATACCCAGGCCATTAGGGGAGATAAAAGCCGTAGATGGCGTTACACTGGAGATTAGGGAGGGAGAAGTATTAGGACTGGTGGGAGAATCGGGCTGCGGCAAATCCACTTTGGGCAAGGCGATACTGAGATTGGAAGAGCCTACGGGTGGGGAGATTTCTTTCCAGGGGAATGATGTGCTTGCCATGAATAAGAGTGAGTTGCGCACATTGAGGGGCCGGATACAGATCGTGTTCCAGGACCCGGATTCGTCACTTGACCCGCGCATGCCGGTGGGTGATTCTATCGGGGAGGCCTTGATCGTGCACGGGATTAGCAATGCAGACGAGCGAGGACAAAGGGTAGCGCGCCTGATGGAGAAGGTCGGCCTCGAAGCGGGCTTTGCGGAGAGGTATCCGCACGAGTTCAGCGGAGGCCAGAGGCAGCGTATCGGCATCGCCCGCGCGCTGGCCATGGACCCCCGGCTGATTATTGCCGACGAACCGGTCAGCGCCCTGGATGTGTCGGTGCAGGCACAGGTGCTCAACCTGATGATGGATATCCAGGACGAAGACGGCCTGGCATATATGTTCGTGAGCCATGACCTGGCCATCGTGAAATATATAGCAGACCGCGTGGCGGTGATGTACCTGGGAAAGATCGTGGAACTGGCTGATAAAGCGGAGTTGTTCCGGCATCCCCTGCATCCTTACACGGAAGCGCTGCTCTCAGCAGTGGCGGGATTAAGGCCGGCCGGTGGAGGAGGCAGGATTTTGCTGAATGGCGATATGCCTTCCCCTCTCCACCCACCGGCCGGCTGCCGCTTTCACACCAGGTGCCACCGGGTAATGCAGATTTGCCCGGCGGCAGAGCCTGCCTTCCGAGAGGTCGCGCCCGGACATTACGCGGCCTGCTATCTCTATCCCTGATCCGGGCACAGTAGAATTTTTGTCATATAGGGGCCTTCCAACTCGTATCCGCCGCTATTGCGGAAATAGTCCCGCGCCCCCACCCCGCTGATGACCGCTATTTTGCCTGTTGGAATCTCGTCCCGGGCAATCCTCTCGGCCTCTTTCAGCAGTTGTGAGCCCAGCCCTTTATGCTGTGCGGCCAGGTCGTCCTGGTCACCCAGCGGCACCTCGGAACCGAAAATATGTATCTCCCTCACCATAGCAGGATATATGTCGCGGGGGCTGATACGCAGTCTTAGCAGCCCGAAAAGCGTGCCGCCATCGTCTTCATAAGATAAGAATATCTCCCTGCCTCCCGATGCCGCATATTCATAGCGGTGCAGGGACGGCTTGCCGGTGCGCCAGCCGTCACGCCGCCGGTGGCCGTACTCACGGCAACGGGTACACTGGCATTGCAATCCGCTGGTTTTCATCGCCTCCCGTACGTTGGAACGGAGCGCAAGGTCCCGGCATCCCGCAAGGATAAATTTGGTCGGTATGTCACGCATCACGCGCGGTATGCGCACATAGCGCGGCACTATGGCTTTGATAGCGGCCAACAATTCGGTAAGCTCGTCCATGCTGTAGGGCGAATACCTGCCCTCCCTGTACCATTTCTCGATTTCCGTGCCGGACACTACCAGCATCGGGTAGAGCTTGAGCCCGTCGGGTTTGAAGCGCTCATCATCAAAAAGCAGGCGGGTCATCTCCAGGTCGTGGACGGGGCTTGAGCCCGGCAGTCCCGGCATCCAGTGGTAATAGACCTTCAGGCCGTATTTCTTCAATAGCGCGGTGGCCCGGGCGACGTCGCTCACACTATGGCCCCTGCGTACCACGCTATAGATGCCGTCATCGAGGGCCTGAACGCCCAATTCAACGCGCGTGGCGCCGAATTCCAGCATCCTCTTTATCTCAGCTTCCCCGCACCAGTCCGGCCGGGTTTCTATGCATAACCCAACGCACCTGAATGCCGCGCCTTCGTTAATACGCTTGGCTTCTTCAAGGTCGCTGGAACTCCTGCCGTTCAAGGCGTCGTAACAGGATTTAATAAAGCCGTACTGGTAATCGGTTCCGGTAGCCAGGAAGGTGCCGCCCATCACAATCAGCTCAATCTTGTCACCAGGGTGGCCCATTTTGGATAATATCTTGAGCCGGAGCTCTACCTGCTTCAGCGGGTCGAAATCGCAGGCCAGCGCCCTCAGTACCGCGGGTGATTCGGGAGTATAGCTTTTCGGTGAACCGGCATAGGTCGGGCAGAACACACAGGCGCCTGGACAGGGCGCCGGCCTGGACATCACTGCCACGGGGGTTACACCGGAGATCGTCCGCGAGCCTTTTCTCATATTGTGATTCAACCTGCCGGTTATGTTATATTTGAGCCGCGCAGCAAGTGTAGCAAATTAGATATATGGACACCAAAGAAAACGGGCCACCCAACGTCTATGACGGTATAGCCGAGAGCTGGTACCGGCTTCGGCGCCACACCCGCTTCGGCGCCGAACTGACTGAACTGGCGGCCCGCTGGGGGGGTGGAAGGTTGTTGAATATAGGCTGTGCGCACGGGCCTGACTTCCTGCCCTTCAAGGGTAAATTCGACCTGTGGGGGCTTGATTCCTCGCCGGCTATGATAGGCCTGGCCTCACAGTATTCCGGAAAATTGAAATTTTCGGCCAGTCTTATGGTGGCGAACGCTGTCAGCCTGCCTTTCCAGGATAGAAGCTTTGATTGGATTATCTCCGTGGCTGCCCACCATCATATCTTGGATAAGCAGGGCAGGCTGCAGGCCTTCCGGGAACTGCGGCGTGTCTTAAAACCCGGGGGTGAGGTTTTCTTGACGGTATGGAACCGCTGGCAGAAGGATTTTTTCGGCAAAGGCGAGCACGTAATTGTTCCCTGGAAAATAAAGGACCGGCAACTTATGCGCCGCTACTATCTTTTCACTTATCAGGAGATAGCAAAACTGCTGAAAACGGCTGGATTCACAGTGATGATGACCTATCCTGAGAGCAATTACAGGTTTCCGCTGAAGTATTTTTCCAGGAATATTTGTGCACTTGCCACCCCTGATTAACCCTGGTCCTGTTGGCTGCGCTGCATTTCCAGCTCGATATCGTCGGGTGCGGAGGAGAGCGCTATAGGGATGAACGCCCTGACTACGACTGGGTCGAACTGCGATCCGGAGCAATTTTCTAACTCCGCTATGGCCTGCTTGAAGGAAAGGGCCTTGCGGTACGGCCTTTCGGATATCATAGCTTCAAAAGAGTCTGTAACTGCCAGTATCCGCGCCTCTATGGGTATGGCCTCACCCTTGAGGCCTCCGGGGTAACCGGTACCGTCCCAGCGCTCATGGTGATGCTTTATCGCTGCAAGGCAGGCGCTTAAGCTGGGCACGTGACCCACGATAGTTGCCGACAAACGCGGGTGCTGTTTGAGCAAATCCCATTCTTCATTCGATAGTTTTTCGATTTTATTGAGCACGACATCGGGTATTCCCACTTTGCCGATGTCATGAAGAATCGCTGCCGCGCTTATCAGCGCTACCTGTTCCGCGGGTAAATTCAAAGCTTCCGCTGCCGATACGGCATAACGGCTCACCCGGCGCGAATGGCCGTATGTATATTTATCACGCGCTTCAAGTGTTGCTGCCAGGGCGTATATAGTGCTTAGGACTTCAGCTTCGCTATTAACGCTTACACTGGGTTCGTTCAGGGAGAATAGTGTGCGCGAAGCGATTGATGTCCTGTTCTGGCCTGTGCGCTTGGCGTAATATAGGGCCATATCTGCCGCATGGCATATCTCGTCCATGGTCCCGCCGTCACCCGGCCAAGAGGCCACACCGACGCTGATAGTGATATTCACCTGCCTGCCGGACGTTTCGAGGGCGAAATTTTCCCGCATCCGCTCCGCAACATTGAAAGCATCCGCAGTAGATGAGTTGGGCAACATGACAGCAAACTCGTCCCCGCCGTATCTGAAGGCGAGGTCTGATGACCTGGTGGCGGCCTTGACCAGACCGGCGGCGTATATCAGCATTCGGTCTCCGGCTAAATGCCCGAATGTATCATTATATTTCTTGAAATTGTCCAGGTCGATGAGAAGCAAGGAAAGCGTATCCCCGTAGCGCGAATGACGATCTATTTCCTCACGCATTCTTTCATCAAAATGCCGCCTGTTAAACAACTGCGTAGTGCCATCGATGCGCGCCATTTCCTCTGCTTTAGCGAAAAGCCGGCTGTTTTCAATGGGCGCCGCTATCTGTAGCGCCAAATGTTCCAGTAACAGGGTTTGTTCAGGGCTATATGCGGCAGGTGTCTTGCTGCCGATGATCAAAATGCCTATTACCTCCCCCTTGTTTATCAGCGGGAGGTATAGTACCGCCCGGATCCCCCTTTTAATATACTCCTTGCCTGTCCAAAACCGCTGATGTTGTGCGAGGTCATGTTCGTAAAAAGGCTTCTTGTTCAGGCAAACCCATTCAGTTGCCGTGCCGGTAAGCGGGATTTGCTGCCCGGTTTGCCAGGCAGAACCAGCCTTCGGAGATACGGCGGCAAAATAAATGCTGGCATTTTCCACCAGGGCGATCGCTGTGTAATCAACCGCGATCACTCCCTTGAGTTCGCCGACAAAGGCGTCATATACCTCCTCTATATTCAAACTGGAGGAAATTACCCCAGCCAGCTGATTGATCAGTGACAGTTCCCGCTCACGTTTTCTCAGTTGGTCTTGCAGGTACTCTTTCTCAATACTGGCCGCTGTATTGTTCATTATGCTCCCTACGTAGTTGATATCTTCCAAAGAGTACCTGTGTTTATTCTTTTTTTCACCGACTGCCAGCACGCCTATAAGCTTATTCCTGCTGACCACCGGCATAAACATCTGGATATCCAGTTGAGTTATAGATTCAAGCTCTTCTTTCCACAAACCCTTGAATTCCGGAGCTATATCCAGGCGCTCCCTGGGCAGGTATGTTTTGGTCTTTTGCAGCCACTGAATTATAGGACTATCGTTTATTATACGCAGGGCCGATGCGGCTTGTGATGGCACAATCAAGAAACGGACATAAAAATCGCCGTTATCTTCACGGGGCAGTATCAGATAAGCCTGCCTGCACCTGATAGCTCCGCACAGCAGGTTTAACAACTCATTGCCCATTTCATCAAGGCTGAGCATCCCCCTGATACGGTTCTCAGTAAAGTCCTTAAGCCTTTGGCGGTATTCGTAGGTATCCCTGTAAAACAATTTGTCGATCTGGCTGATTAGCATGGAGCGCGTCTGGGAAATCGCCAGAGCAATCAGCAGGGCCGTGGCCATTCCCAGTAAAAAGTTTATAGTAATTACATCGAAATGAAATAGAAAGTGCCCGATGACATACAGTATCAGGTAGACACCTGCGCCGATGGCAATCATGGAAACAATGGCCAGACTGCGCCGCAGGACTACACGCAAATCGAGTAGCTGGTGTTTGATTATGGTATACGTTAACATCAGTGCGATAAAAAAATTGGCCACATGGGCAAGTGGATATTCCTGGATTGTCATGCCCACTGTAAGGGCGATAAGCGTAATGGGGAAAAATATAGATACAAGAAGGTATATTAATTGGTTATGGACTGCCGGGTCTACAATATTCCTGAGCTTCTTGATGAGGATGTAAGCATCGCGCCCGATCAATGCTATATAGTAACCAACCAGGGGGTATACCGTTATCCCGTATACTGGTATAACGCCCCTGTCAAAGGTTACACGTTCAGGGACAAACAGGATTATCCATATAAAGGTCACGGCCATGGTGATTAAAGCCACGGGGACCACAGGCTTTTTTGTCTCATAGTATGTGCGCAGGAAGTAGTGGAGCTGCGTAGCGCCGAAGGCAACGATACAGAGTACTGTTTTGGCGATAATGGTTTTTTCGTTGATCAGTAAATCGCTGCGGAACAGGAAATCACCCGCGCTCCACATCATTGCCGCCACAAGGAACAGTGCGAAGATCTGTTTCTGCCGTTGCCAGGGCCTATTAGCGTATAGGACTAAAATTAGCGGAACATACGCCATGGTGGCTATGAGGGGTATTAATGATTGTATGTTCATATAATGGTTTAACTGTATACTTGTGCCTATTATGTAGCTGTACCTATCAAATGTCAAGAGATAAGGGTAATTCGGTACCTGTAGAGCGCCGTGTCTGCTCAGGTAAAATGAAGCAGGGCAACCCTGCAAGGTTGCCCTGCTTAGATTGGTCACTCGTGGAACTTAGCTTGCTGCCGGTGCCCCAACGGATATCCGTTCTGCCCCGGGTGACGCAGGAACGGGTGCGCCGAGGATGGCTAACTCTTTGTCGGATGGATTCATATGACGGGGTTTTAAATGTGCCAGGTCTGCGCCCAGGGAACGCCGTAAGTTGATATAGTTTTCAAAGGCCCCCTTTGGCAGCAAAGTAACCATTACCGGCATGGTATTAAGCACTGTTTCGACGTCTCCGTAAATGAAGCCCTCGTCCATTTTTTTTAGTTCTGTGTAAATTGCGCGTGCTATAGTGTCTTCAGGGAGTTTGATATCCCCTTTCGGTTCGAGATGCACATGCAGGACGGACTTATCTTCTTTTTGTTCCTTGCGGGCTACCCAATCCACATAAGGTATGGATGTATTGCTGATAGCCTGCCAGATGACCTTCTCAGTCAGCCTGGCAAATGCGCCTATATCGATTACATCATCCATCCTGGCCTCAAATTCCATCTGGGGTAGCTCAATGTTCAGCTTTTTATTGCGCAGCGAAGTGATCCTGATGATATCGCCTGTCCTGTACCTGATGAGCGGCGCCCCGTGGAAATTACTGATAACAAGTTCATATTTGCTATTGGGCTGAACTTCATCGAGCAGGACGGTCCGTGGAATATAAGACCGATTCTCCTTCCACTTCTCATACTCTGCTTCCGGTATGAATTCATAATAATTCATGTTAGGTATGAATGTCATGGCATCATAATCCCAGGCTTGTGTCGCAATCATGCTGCCTTCGGTGCTGACATAAACATCCAGCGGGTATAAACCCCAGGTATCTTTAATTACATTTTTAAAGATAGTAGCATCGGTGCCGCTGCCTAAGATGCCCTTCAACGTCCACAAATCTTTTGGCATAAGCTTACGTCCGGCCAGCTTGCTCTTAATTAAGCCCCTGGCCAAACGGACCAGGGCTCCCGGCTGAGATAAAAGCGATTTGACGTCAACCTTGCCCATGCGCTGGTTGATTTTCTCACCGATGGCTACCAGCGCTATGGAAACGCCAAAATAGAAATCCAGGCCCTGTGATAAGGCTTGCTTGAAGCTTAGTGCGATCCGCTCTTCAATGTCTAATTTTTCCGCAATTTCCAACGGGGGCATACTGATACCTTCGACCTCCGCGGTCGCTATGTAAGCATATGTTCCCGACGTGTATGGCCTGGGGGCAACCGCGTAAATAAATTTCGCCCCGCGCTTCATGCCTGATACATCACCCTTCCGCTTGCAACTGGCCAGGATGGCAATGCCCGCCCCAATTTTAGCTATTTCTTCGCACATCCTCTGTGTCACCGGCACCCACTTGATGGTTTCCCATTTGAAGGGATATTCGGCCGACCTGCCCGATGTATGTTGCCATAACAACGGCTTAAGCGGCATGGCTTCATCCAGTTGTTGGCTTAATTCAGGACAGTAATCCTGGTAAGTAGTAAGCGGCGCCCTTTTTCTGAATTCCCCGACATCCTGGGGTACAGTGCCCTTGAAGATTTTTCTCCCGATGACAGAGGCGTTGAGCAATTCGATTTGCTCAAGCATAAGCCTGTTCTGAATTGACATGAATTGTTCAATGCTGAGATCCAAAAAACCGCAACACATCTGCCAGAGGTCCTCTTTGCGGCCCGTGCGTAACAACTCTTTTACAGTAGGCATAGATACACCTCCCACAAATACGATCAGTTACACTATGGCACGATTTACAGGACTTGGGAAGTGTTTGTGTTCTAGAAGACAGTTCTATCAGATACGAATGAAATGAGGATTAAGGAGAGGGAAAATAGCGGGTCAAGACAATGAAAATCAGAGCTTTTTAGCTTTGATGGTTTTGCTCAAACCTTGCAACTTGAAACTCAGCTTGTCCAGTTCGCCGTCGGTGGGTTGTTTGCCCAGTTCAAGACCATAACTGAGAAAGAATTCCAGGAAGCTCCGCAAGAGGTCACGGATACCCTCTTCAAAATGCTGGAATTCTTCCTTGGTCACAAGGTCTTTCTGATGCGGTGCGGCGGCCTCCTCAAAGTGGCTGTCAATCATGAAATTGATAAATTCGGAGACGCTCATATCACCGCGGTTTTCCTCGATCTTTTGCACGGTCCCTGCATCAAGTATCAACATCCTTTTTTCCGTCATACGCATCTCCTCAGGATTTATTTATCTTCAGTCTCTTTGAAATTTAATACCTCAAGGACGGTCTCAATGCTCTGCCTTAATCCATGTCCTTTTTCTGTAACCAGAAAAGAAACGGAAGGGTTGCCCACTTCAATTCTGTCTATAAGGCCCTGCGATACCATAAATTTAAGATATTTCTGCAATTGCCGATAACTCATATTGGCGCTGTACATTATCTCGGTCTTGCCTGCTCCGTCAGCCCCGATGCGCAGCATTTCACTGATTATTTCAATATTAGACCGCCGTTGATTCATTTACCTGACCCGGCCACCCGTAAACTCAAGTTTTTGCAGGCGCGACTAATATATAACTCTTCGGAAATAATGTCAATCATCGTATCAGTCATGTCTCCTCAGATAGTGAATGAAAGTGTAAAGCGGCAATTGTTATCAACCCGCCTGGCGGGATACTGTGAGGATTACACTGGTTAGACGCGAAATATCAGCCATACAGCATAGGCCTTTCATTTCGACACATTAAAAATTGACGGATCGGCTTGCTTAACGGAATCGATCATACAACGGGTTACAGGGTTGAAGAGGGGTTCCATTTTAATTGCGGCACGCAGTCCAAGCTCCACTGCAGGCTGGAACGCTTTGATTAACAGGTTTACCGCTCCGGCAAATGGCTCCATCAGGCAGGCTAAGGCCCAGTTTAAAGGGCAGAACAGTATAACCAGGAAATCAAAAAGTGCCAGGCTTATTCCAAGCGCTCCTCTCTTATTATTACCTTGCCGGAGACTGTCCCTGCTTGAGCAATCATTCTCCCAATTGTAGTAATACCTTAGAAACATCCTTGCCCATTTTTTGATTACCAGTGGGTCTTTCCTGATGCCACAAAGCAGACTTTTAACCAGTGGAGTGCCGGCATGTGTCAGAACACCCGGGCCGAATTGATAATTTACCCGGTCCCTCAAATCTTTTCGATCGTGCGTTTCCTGCGCTTTACTCAGGTTCAACCTGCCGTTACAGGTGATTGCCCATTGGATAATAGTGTGAGATTTAATCCTCCGATTATAGCGCTCAAGAAATTTGGAGGAACAATCCATGGCCTTTATTGCCTCAATGGCTACATCCGCGGCAATATCAGCTGAAAACCATGCCGTTGGCACGCCGTCACATAACCCGGTACTTTCAAGCCCGGCCGCGTCTCCAACAAGTATCATCCCATCTGTGTAGTTGGGCATGTTCCGCAATCTGTCATCCAGGCCAACAAATATTTCGAACCCTTCCCACATTCTCGCTCTCAATTTGGCGGCGGGGGCGATCTCGTCCCGCCACCATGGGAGTTGTGTAGTAATATTCTCGTGATACTCATCAAAGAGCAGCCTCAGGTTTGGTACCTGGCCATCATTCATGGCCAGACATTGGTCCTGCATCCAATGGATGCTATTTCTATAAGGCCAGCTCATCAACCCGTTGCCATGGCCAAGAGGTGGAGCAATCTTCATCTCATCGAATCCCCAGCAGAACCGTAGCGTATGTCCAAAAACCCTGTCTATAACCTCTTTAGGGCAATCGTAGTCATAGGTATCGGCCAGGGAAATGGCCTGGGGCGGATATTTTTCTCTTACCCCGGCCTTCACCGCCAGTATTCCCTGCGATCCTTCGCTATTTATCACAATCTTTGACCTGATTGTCTCTCCTCTGTCAGTTACGATACCTTTAATATGCCCATCCTCTTTGATAACATCAATCGCAGTAGTGCATGTTCTTAACTCAACCCCGGCATTTACGGCCTGTTCCGCCTCCCAGGCGCAGAAAGGTTTACAGTAAGCATTGTAACCAAAGGCGAATACCGGCGAAAGCGGCCGGGGTATCCGCATTTCAACTATCTCAATATCTTCGGTTTTTATATCATAAATCACGTAATTTCTTATCCCGTCCACCGGCCTCTCTACGGGAGGGTTGCCATCCCTTATGAAGGAAGGGCCGAATAAAAAGCCATAAACCGGGATGGTGAGCCCTGAAATAACCTTTTCCCCGGGATTCTCCGACCTCTCGAGCATCAGTGTTTTCAAACCGGCCCCGGCACATTTTTTAGCGGCAACGGGACCGCCAAATCCCGCCCCAATTACGATGACATCGTATTCCTGTTGCATGATTTTATCCCCAATCGCTCCTGTATCCCGTGCCACCCGGCGGCCAGGTAAAATTTATCGCACCCTCCCCGCAGACATACCAGCATGAGGCACATTCCATGCATTCATCAAGGCTTTTAATCAGGGCCAGCTTATTTTTTATCTCAAAACAGCTGCCCAGGCACACCTTCAGGCAATTGCCACAACCCGAACATCTCTTTTCGTCTATCTTTATAAAAACGCCGGTATCGCCTACCCATTCCACTCCGGGAAATCTCTCCGATGTTCTTGCCATCCCATCGCTCCTATATACCATAATATATCATTTTGTAGCGAGACGCGCTTTAATTGCAGCAGGCATGATCGGGGGCACTGCTATGATTTTCTAAAAAGCTTGAGGAAACGGTCCTGGTAGTTGTCCCACAGGTCCCAGCGGTGCAATTCGCGTACAAGTTCCGCTGCGTGGGAGGGGTTTCCGGCGGTCATCTCCAGGAGTTCTTCTATCCTGTTACGGGCGTCCTCAGGCACACCACCCGCGTCAATACTGAACCTTCCCCGGCCGTAGAGTTCGGAAAAATTCCGCTGCACAGAATTCCTGGTAAGGTCGAAGGTAAATTTCATCAGGGACACGTCCCACATCTCTTCTACCCCTTTGATGATGGTGCTCAGCGGGTCACTCTGGTTGTCTATGCGCCGGTTGATATTGTCCACTATACTGCCCAGCGGTTCAGAAACTACGCTCATTTCGCCGAATACATTCTTATAAGAATACATGATGCCCGGTTCATGCGGGTTTTCTTCTGCCGCCATCTGTATATACCGCCGTGCCTGTCCACTGAAACCCTCGATGTGCATCAGGTAAGCGGGGGTAACGATTTTAGGCCTTGCCGCTATTACTCTGCCTTCCCTTACAACATTAACTTCGGGCATCAGTTCCGTAATCATGTAGTAATAGACGTTGGTAATGCCGAAAGTGGCCAATTGCTGCCTGGGAAAGCGCAACACAAATGTATTGCTGATGGCAGCCTGTATTTTTTCGTCCGGTCCCATAGTCACCAAACAAATCAGAAAAACGTTTTAACGGCTGCGAAATTTCGCTTAATCATATCTTTGCCGCGGATGATCCCGTTAGGCTCGGTATTATGGCCCGGAACAAGATACTCCACGTCCAAACCGGCCAACTTCTCTATGCTCTTTTTCAGCAGCAGGGTATCCCCTCCCGGGAAATCGGTCCTGCCAACGCTCATGTAAAAGATCACGTCCCCGGTTATTAATATTTTCGTGTCCGGCAGGTAAAGGCATACGGACCCGGGTGAATGGCCGGGTGTCAATATAACCTGGATCCTGGGCCCGTCCTTGCCGAGGTCTGCGTCACCTTCTTTGAGGAAAAAGAGAGGGGTGAAGCGGGGCGGTTTCATGCCGAACATGGTGTACATGCGTTCTCCAATAGAGCACCTGAAATCATCTTCTTCTTTGGAAAGTGCTACCGATGCCCCGCTCCTATTCACAATTAATTCATTTGACTGGCAATGGTCAGGATGGCTGTGAGTATTAATAATCAACCCGGTCTCACCAATTTTGATGTGGTCGGCCGCCATCGCTGCTTCGAGGCTGGCCAGGCAGTCCTCACCGGACTCGTTGACAATGTGACCCGGGTCTATGATGATATGCGGTTTGTCTCCTCTGAGGGCACCTGTAATTACCGTGGTGTTACAGTTATTGCCCATGCCCTGCCAGATATAACAGTAAACATTGTCCTGTAATCTGATTGAATTATGTAATTTCATGGATACCTGCCTTTGCTTGCATTAACGTACTAAATCAAGTTGATAAGCTGATGGAAAGCTGAGTCTATGTTTTTATGTGTGTCATCAGTCAACGATTCTATGATGGAGCCGGCCACGGCTAATACCTTGTTTTCTTCCTTTTCACCCAGTATGGCAATCATCTGTTCCATTCTTGCGCTGAGTTGCAACTGGCTTTCCGCCAGGACCTTTTTAGGTTTCGGCAGCGAAAGTAAGGGGTTGGTAAAAAGGACCGGCCGCATAAGCGCGCTCTCGTAGACAAACCTTGTTTGCCTGCTGGTCTTTGATATGCTCCAGGCAGTTTTATCATCTTCGGCCGGTTGGATCCACTCCAGGGCATAGGCGAACTGGCACTGAATATAATCGTTAGCGATTAAAAACCGGGTCGCCTCGTAGTCTTTTACCCCCAGGGAAAGCTGGAAAAATATCTCCTCCAGTTTATCACTATCGATGCCTTTGACAGTGGCCGTATGCCGGCAGTCCTCAGGTATCTGAAAAATGCTGTATTCGAGCGCGCCGTGCAGGACTGTATGTGCGGCCTCGTGACGGATGGCCCCGGCCCTGGCCGGCTTGCTGTAGCGGGAGAGGCGTTCATTGCATATCAGCAAGCGGGGATAGCCCCGCAATACCTCGTATGTGCAGGCTGAGGCATCATCCACCGTGTTAAAGGACATGCCCATCTTGAATTTTTCATCGCGCAGGAAGCTATTGAGGTTTTCTTCAGTATCGAATGCATAGACCTCGATCTTGTAAGGCACCCGCTGACTGAAGCGCTGATAACAGTCGTTAAGTACCTCGGAAACCTCCTTTTTGAAGCTTCCCGAAATGTTGCCGCGGGCGAAATAACTTAGATCAATCGAAGACATGGGCAGTCAAAACAAAGATATCAATGTTAAGCGGTAAAGTCAACAATAGTGCTACAATGATGAAAATTAATATATCGAGGTGTTCCGGAGATGAGGAAAATTTGGGCGCCCTGGCGTATGCAGTATATTCTGAGGTCAGGCAAAGACCATAGCTGTATATTGTGCGACAAACCGAAAGAAAGAAAAGACAAAGCCAATTATATTTTGTACCGCGGCAAATACAACTTCATTATTTTAAACGCCTATCCTTATACAGCCGGTCATTTGATGGTGGCGCCTTACCGCCATATAGGCAACGTGACCGAAGCTGATGCGAAAGAAGCTGCCGAGCATATCAGTCTCATGCAACTGTGTGTCGGATTGCTGACCGCTAGGACCAAACCTGACGGGTTTAATCTTGGCATGAACCTTGGCAAAGTCGCCGGGGCGGGCCTGGAAGGCCATATACATACACATGTGGTGCCGCGCTGGAACGGCGACCATAATTTTATGCCTGTGGTGGCAGACGCACGCATCATATCCGAGGGGCTGGAAGCCACCTATGAGAAGTTAAAAGAGGGGCTGTCACGGCTTACACGATAGGAGCACTAACTCAGCAGCAATTTCTCAAGGATTTTTTCGCTGTCTAACGTGGTCAGCGCGATTACCCGGTCATTTTCCTTAAGAATTGTGTCGGCGTCAGGTATCCTCGGGCGTTCGCTTTCACGTATCACTAAAGCAATCGTAGTATCGGCGGGCAACCTGATTTGACCAATGGATTTGCCCAGCGAAGGAGATTCGCTGGTGATAAGCAGTTCCACGACCTCCTCCATTTGCCCGCTCATGGTCAGAAGATGAATCAGGGGGTGCGCCGGTATCTCCTGTTCGACGTGCTCCAGTATAGTGTTGGTTACAGATATGGTGCCGTCAACCCCGAGTTTTTTGAAGATTTTATCGTTTATCGGATTGTTGACCAGTGCGATAGTACGGGGTACTTTGAAACGGTGCTTGGCTACCTGGCAGGATACCAGGTTGTCCTCGTCCTGGCTGGCCGTGGCAATTAAAACGTCCGCCCTGTTAAGTCCCGCCTCAGATAAAATAGCCGTCTCGCAGCCGTCTCCCCGCATGCAGCAACTGCCCAGTTCATCTTCCAGGCGCTCACATTTGCGCACGTCCTTTTCTATTATTAATACCTCATGTCCCTGGCTCATCAGCGCCTTACTGAGGTAATAACCGATGTTGCCCCCACCCACAATAACTATATATAACGATTTAGCCACTACTTAACATTCTCCAGCCTGTTGAAAAGCAGGTCTGCGAAGACTTCGGTCGGACTTATGGATTCCAGCCCCAACTGCTCATAGATATCCTTTCTCAGGGGATCGTAGATGCGGCAGATGACCCTGGGCACCTTGAATACATGCTTGGCGATCTGTGCCGCCATTACGTTACGGTTATCGCCCTGTGTCAGGGCTATGAAGGCGCTGGCGCCCTCGATACCTGCCTTGCGCAGCATCTCTTCATCCGTCCCGTTGCCTATGAGCGCCGTCCCGCTGAAAGAAGGAGGCAGCCTTCTGAAGCTATAGCCGTCAATATCCAGCACGGTAACCTTGTGTCCTGCGGCATCAAACATGGAGGCCAGCTTGCCGCCGACACGGCCGCAACCCATTATAACGATCACCAGTTTATTATGTTTTAAGCTTTCGGTTCCCGGCATATCAATACTCTACAGGGCGCTTCTTCTAAAACATGCGGCACGGCGTTGCCCATAGTGAAAGAGCCAAACCTCTTTTTATAGTTCATGCCCATTACAATGAGTCCAATGCTGTTTTGCCGGGCTACTTCAATTATGGCAGGGCCAACATCCCGCGCCTGGATAATCTCTGTTTCGACTTCGAAATCATTCGTCTGCGCATATTCTTCGGCTTCCAGCAAGACCTTTTCGGCAGCCTCGATATCAGGCCTTATTATAGCATCGACAGGCAAGCTGCGGTTAACCTCGAGGACGTAGACGATATATATTTTGGCCTTCGATTTCCTTCCAATCTTGCAGGCCAATTCCACGGCCACCTGGTCGACTCCATTGCCGCGGGCGGCAACCAATATCCTGTCAATGTCCATAATTA
>JBFYUA010000245.1:0-8371 GCA_041300305.1 Dehalococcoidia bacterium
CCTCTCTTATTTGAGGGAGGGGTATTTGTCCGGTGAATTTGGTTTTTCACAACTTGATTTTATAATTAGTCAGCCATGCCGCCGTTCAAGTTAGTTTCTGATTTCGGGATGACGGGCGACCAGCCGCAGGCCGTCGATGCCCTGGTGCGCGGCGCCGGGGACGGGCTACAGCACCAGACGCTGCTGGGGGTCACCGGCAGCGGCAAGACGTTTACCATGGCCAACGTGGTGGAGAGGCTGCAGCGTCCCACGTTGGTGATGTGCCACAACAAGA
Source organism: Dehalococcoidia bacterium (assembly GCA_041300305.1). Taxonomy (GTDB): domain Bacteria; phylum Chloroflexota; class Dehalococcoidia; order GIF9; family UBA5629; genus CAIMUM01. The sequence continues at coordinate 275 of JBFYUA010000245.1, forward strand.
CCCTGGCCGCCCAGCTTGCAACGGAGTTCAAAGAGTTCTTCCCGGAGAACTCTGTGGAGTATTTTGTCAGCTATTACGATTATTACCAGCCTGAAGCCTATATACCCAGGACGGATACATATATCGAGAAAGATACCGATGTAAATGAGGAGATCGATAAGCTGCGCCATGCCGCCACCCGCGCGCTGCTCACCAGGCGGGACGTGCTGATCGTGGCCTCGGTCTCCTGTATCTACTCTCTGGGCGAACCTGACGAATACCAGAGCTTCGTGGTGAACGTTGCCAAAGGGCAGAAAATCGAGCGCAACAAGCTGGTGCGCCGCTTCATCGATATGCAGTACGAAAGGAACGACTTCGACTTCCAGCGCGGCAGGTTCCGCATCCGTGGCGATACGCTCGAGATACTGCCCGCCTATGAAGAAATTGCCATACGCATCGAATTCTGGGGTGACGTGGTTGAGCGCATCATGGAGATAGACAGCCTGACCGGTGAACTGCTGGCCGAGAAGCAGTCGGTGGATATCTTCCCGGCCAAGCATTTTGTCACCTCGCCGGAGAAGCTGGGGCCTGCCATCGAAGACATCCAGGCCGAGATGGCGGAGAGGGTGGCGGAATTTAACCGCCAGGGGAAGCTGCTGGAAGCTGCGCGCATCGAGCAGCGCACCAATTACGACATCGAGATGCTGCGTGAACTTGGCTACTGCTCGGGGGTGGAGAATTATTCCCGCCACCTGCAGCGCCGCAAGGCGGGCAGCCCGCCCTGGACGCTGATACATTACTTCCCCAAGGACTTCCTGCTCTTTATCGACGAATCCCACATGACCCTGCCGCAGATACGGGGTATGTACGGTGGAGATATGAGCCGCAAGGGCACGCTGATCGACTACGGCTTCCGCCTTCCTTCGGCGCTGGATAACCGCCCGCTCAATTTTCCCGAGTTCGAAACGCTGGTCAACCAGGCCGTATATGTTTCCGCCACCCCCGGCCCCTATGAGTATAAAAACAGCCTGCAGGTGGTTGAGCAATTGGTCAGGCCGACCGGCCTGCTGGAGCCGACCATCGAGATAAAGCCCAGCAAAGGCCAGATCGATGACCTGATACACGAGATAAAGCTGAGGGTCGCAAAGAGTGAACGCTGCCTGGTGACAACACTGACCAAAAAGATGGCTGAGGAACTGGCGGATTACCTGCGCGAGATGGACGTGAAGACCCATTACCTGCACTCGGAGGTGGATACGCTGGAGCGTGTTGAGATACTGCGTGACCTGCGCCTGGGTGTCTATGACGTGGTAGTGGGCATCAACCTGCTGCGCGAGGGGCTTGACCTTCCCGAGGTCAGTCTGGTCGCCATAATCGATGCCGACAAGGAAGGGTTTTTAAGGTCCAAGGATTCGCTCATCCAGACCATGGGCAGGGCGTCCCGGCACGTGGACGGGCATGTCATCCTGTACGCGGACAAGCTGACCGACTCCATGAAGAACGCCATTGAGGAGATATTACGCAGGCGCAGGATACAGGAAGATTTCAATAAGGAGCATGGCATAACACCGCAGGGCATACGCAAAGCCATCAGGGACATCACCGAGCGTGTGAAAATTGTGGCAGAGGGACGGGCGAAATACGAAGCTGCGCCGATACCCCTGGACGAGATTGCCAGGCTGATCAAGGAACTTGAGGCGCAGATGAAGAAGGCGGCTAAAAACCTGGAGTTCGAGAAGGCTGCCCTGCTGCGCGACCGCATCGTCGACCTCAGGAAGGACGAGGAGCTCTTCTCACCTTTCAGGAAAAAGAAGTAGCCTGTAAGGGTTTTCAAATCCGCCCGCTACCCTAACCATCGTCATTGCGAGCCCGAAGGGCGCGGCAATCTGTCCATTGAGATTAGATTGCTTCGCTACGCTCGCAATGACATTTTTGAGCGGCAGCCCCCAAAGACAACGCAAAAACGTCATTGCGAGCCCGAAGAGCGCGGCAATCTTTAACGACAAACGCGTTAATTTTGTTTACGATATGCTACAAAGAGGGCTGCCAGCGGGCTCATCACCAGCAGCAGCAGTCCCAGCACCGCCCAGGTGAGGTTGAAGCGCAGCAGACACTCAGGGGTCGCTCCCAGGCGGCTGGCAAAATCGATATACATGGCCGTCACAGGCGCCAGGCGCTCTGTGTCCACACGCTCCAGCGTATCGTCGTCATCGAAAAGCCAGGCCGGCCCGCTTATCAGGCTGACCACCGGTATTCCAGCCCGCCCGTAATGCTGCGCATCGGTGGGCACACCAAGGGGCGTGCCGGTTGGGAAGACCAGCGTGCGGGAAAGTCCCGCCGCAGCTACCGATTTGGAATAAAGCGCTACCGTGACCGGGTTCTCCGTGATAAATACCCCGCGCGGCTCGGCGCCCGTCGGAGCTAATGGCGGCCGGTAGTCGTCCGAGATATGCTCGATGGCTATATCGTACATAACCCTGGGCAGCATTTCAGCCCGGTGTCTCTCGATAAAATCATCGTTAGTGGGGCCACCCACCATGTGCCCGCCGGTGAAGAGGAACATCATCGTGTAGGGACGGTCGGCCAAAGGGACCTGCGAGTAATATTTAGCCAGCGCCAGCACCACGCCCACGCCGCTGCTGTCCTCCACGCCGCTCCGCCAGGGTGAATCGTGATGCGAGTGGAAGATGATTATCTTATCGCTCTGCCCGGGCAGCATAGCATAGACGTTAGCGCTCTCGCCGCCTTGCTTGGTCACTTTGGCATCCAGCACCAGCTTTACATTAGTCTTGCCGGCGGCCGCCTGCGCCTTGAGCTTATCGCCCGTCTCAGGCATCAGGTACATGCTGGGTATCGACCTCAATCTACCATCGTAGGGGGCGTAATAGGTGAATTTCCCCATGTCGGGGTAACCGCGCAGTATGCCGATAACGGCGGCCGGCTCGCGGGATTCAACCTTGTCGTAGAAGGAGATATATTTCATCATCCAGCCGATGGGATAGGGGTGGGCCCAGCCTTTGAGCATCTTCTCCGGCTCGTAGGCCATGTAGCTGAAGAGCTTCATCTGGTCCCAGCTCACGTCGGTGGGCGGGATATCCACCAGCACTATCTTGCCCTTGACGTCCTGCCAGTCAGGTGAGCTGATACTGCCGAGGAATACCACGTCGGCGGAAATGCCTTCAGCCGGTGTTGGCCCGCTGTAGGGCACGTAGAAGGTTTCCGGCTGCCAGGCGGAAGCCGTGCCCGGCTGCACCTCGATGCTCCATTTGACCGGGACCCAGTAGTCGAAATTGCTTTTCTCCACGCGTACATCGGTATAACTGAACTCGCGGAGCTTGGCTTCCAGGTAATTGATCGCCTTGTGGTCGGTCTCTGAACCCGGTAGCCTTTCGCCCAGGTTGTAAACCTCGCTGACATAGCCGAAGACCTGGTCACGTGTGGGCAGGCCGCCGGCAGCCGGGCTTTTAATAGAGGGGTCCGAAGTAACGGCGATGAAAACAGGCACCAGCACAAAGGTGATGATGACCAGCAGGGAGAGCGCCGTCCAGGAAAGCGCCGGCCTGGCCCCGGGCGCCGTGACCTTTTTGCCGAAGATATAGAGCAGGATTCCCGCGGCCAGCAAAATAAGGCCGGTTACCAGGAAGGGGATGGGGGGCCCGGCGAAGATAGCCGGCAGGGCAAATAGCCTGACCAGGACGCTCAGTCCGGCCAGCGCCGTCAGCAAATATTGCAGCAGGAACCAGACGGACAGGCTGAGCCAGGTGGCCGCGACGGCACGCAGCCAGGGGACCTTGCCGGCCATTATCCACAGGGAAACCAGCAGGATTACCAGGGGTGGGAAGAGCGAGTACCAGGCCATGAAGAGCGCCAGCGGCAGACTGGATTTATCCAGCGTGAGAGCCGAAATGAAGGGTATCGCCGAGAAGACGATGGACAACGCCAGCGACACTATAAGCGAGACGATCAGCGGCCGGTTGGCCTTGAATGGACAGGTTTCAGTTTTACATGACATAGCCGGGCACCTCCTTAATTACACGATGCTGCAATGATTATGTTGTTTACCAGGTATTACACCACGTTAACGCTCAACGGGAATTTGGACATGGCTTCGCAGTTCTTCTCTTTGATCAGGATCGGGTTCTCGTAGCGGAAGCCGATATTCTCCTCCGGGCAGGCGTACTGCACGGCGCATATCAGCATCTCGTTCTTCTGGTATACGTGTTCGGGGTTGGTCCAATACTGGAAGGGGCCGTCGTTGAGTCCGATGCGCCATTCGTCCCCCATCAGGCCGATGCCATGCTCGAAGCCGGGGACCATGTAATCCTGGAAGCCCTTCTCCTCGGCGAAGGCCAGCATTTCATCGGCTAATTTGGTGGGCGAGATACCGGCGCGGTAGGTTATCAGCACCTGTTTCATCAGGTCAACGAAGTTCTTGGCGTGCCACTGCTGCCGCTTGCTGGCCTTGCCCAGGAAGTAGTTATGCGAGTGGTCACCCAGTCCCAGTCTGTACATGGCATGCAGGTCCACCATCAGGGGATCGCCCGCCTTGAGTTTGCGCCTGCTGGCCGGCGTGCAGGCGCCTGCCGCCAGGCCCGAGCGGTAGCCGGAGGCGATCTCGTTGCCGCCGGTGAATGACCATTCCCACTCGCTGCCGGCCTTGCGCATGGCATAAGCCGCCAGTCCGCCTACCTCTGTCTCGGTCATCCTGGCGTAGCCGCCGTCCTTGATGGCATCGTAAACAGCCTTGTGACCGACATCGACTATGCGGGAGGCCTCGCGGAAGCGGTTGATGGTTCCCTCGTCCTTGATAAGCGACAGGCCGTCAATAATATCGTGGGCGTTCTGGAAGTGGGCCTTGGGCATCGCGGCTTTGAGCATGAGGTATTCGAAGAGCGTCAGGTGCCCCTCCGGCAGGTAGTTGCCCATGCCGGTCTCCATCCCGACCACACCCTTTCCGCCTTTCAGATAAGGCTTTATCAGCATGCTCAGCACGGCTATCTGGTCCTGGCCCCCCATAGGCCCGTACCCGAGCACGTGGTCCTGGTCCAGCCACGACTCATCCTCCACTCGGGCGGCGTCTATCACGAAGGTGACCGCGGTGGGCAGCCCGCTGGGCGGGATGACCACGTAGCTGCGCCAGGGGCAGAACGCGTCTAATATCCAGGACATGGTGCGCAGGCGCGAACCCAGGTAAACATCGATGCCCTGTTTGGCCATTTCCTTCTGGACGGCCCTGACCCTTTTGGGGTTATCTATGAAATAGGGATCGTCTTTTACAAGCTTTTTCACAGGCATATTAATTGTCCTCCCTTAGCTTAATAATCCGCGGGAATGGTGGCGATGACCTCGTTGAGGCGGTCGACGGTCGGGGACAGCGTAAGGGCCTTGACCAGGTTGCCCTTCAGCATCATTTTACCGGACATCAAGGCAGACCTGGCCTTCACTTCGGAACGGGATATTTTAGCGAACATGTCGTAATCTGCGGTGATGGTGAACTCGGCCTTGGGCAGTGTCCCCTCCACGATGGAGACCGATGCGACTGCCCCGTCTACCAGCTTGTAGAAAACGGCGCGGGTCTTGCCGTCGGGGCATTTGGTGTTGATGGTCAGCATGGAGGAAGTGATGTGCTTCATCTTCTCGGGCGTGAGCGTTTTCTTGCACCGCTTCATGACTTCGTCCGCCCACTCGTTGCTCAGGTACTTGATTTTCTTCTCCGGCATTTTTCACACTCCTTTCTATTATTGCTGCTTGAGGAAATCGATAATCAGGCTGTTGACCGTATCCGGCACTTCAACCTGCGGGTCGTGGCCGATATTGTCAAGCTGCTTGAACCGGACGTCAGGCAGGGCCTTCCGCATGGCTTGGACCATCCCCGGTGAGACATCGCCGTCCTTGGTGCCCCAGATCAGCAGTATGTTGCGGTCCTGCCCGCCGGCGGCCTGGTAGTCGGCCGTGTAGTCGCCCCATGCGTCGCTGCGGGCCGCGGCCAGCGAGGCCCTCTCGAATCCCTTGAATTGTGTCTGGTCGCTGAACATCACGGCATACTCTGCCGCCCTGGGTGATTTCTGCATGAGCTGGGCCGCGCGGTCCGACATTACCTTTACGGCTATCAGCCGAGTGAGGAATTCCCCTATTACAGGTATCCTCATCAGCTTGAAATTTGTGTCGTTCGTGATGGAGTTTATCATCGGCGCGATGAGCACAACATCTTTCACACGGTCCGGGTGGTTGGCGGTGAAATCCATGGCCACGCCGCCTCCCATGGAAAGCCCGACGAGGTCCACCGGCTGCCGGATTTTCAGCGTATCGAGCAGGTCGAGGAGCTGCTTGCGGTAGAAGGCCTGGCTGTAGTCCGCTGCCGGCCTGTCAGAGTAGCCCCTGCCGTACATATCGTAGCGCAGAACGCGGTAACCTGCACCGGCCAATGCGGTGAATTGCTCATCCCACAGGTACATCGGTATGGTAGCGCCGTGCACCAGTACTACCACCCGGCCTGTTGCAGGGCCGCTGAGCTCATAGTGGGTCACGCCGTCAGGGAGACTGATATAGGAGCCGCCCTGCTGGGTACGCGCCGCATCGTCCAGGTCCTTCTTTTCGATGTTGGCCGACGCATAAATCGAATACAGGGTTATTATCACAATGAGGATGATGGCCGCTATGATGGACGCCTTCCGCCAGCCGTGATGCTTTTTCCCTTCGGGCATGTGCTCACCTCCCAAATTGCTTTTGCGCTAAGTTTATATTTACTAAAACCCTGCGTCAAGCAGCGTTGCCTTTAATCAGCCTGTGCCCTCTTTCGAAATTCTGTGTACTGGTAAAGCCGCGCCAATGCGCGGACAGCCCGCTCGGGCGAGGTGAAAGCTAATACACGGCCTTCAGCCTGCAGTTCGCGGACGAGTTCAAAGCTGCAGGGGCCGGTCAGCGTGGCCACTAACGGCCTGGACGGATATTTGGCTGCCAGGCCGTCAAGTATGCCTTTGATCTCCCTGCCCATGGCGGGAGAAGGGATTATCTGTATAAAGAGCAGCGCGCCGAATCCTTTGTCGGATAGCAGGGTTTCCAGGATATCGCTCAAAGTGCGTGTCATCGAAGCGGAACCCATGACAATCGGCCAGTGGTCCACCGGGTTACCCACCGACAGCCACTCCGGCGCCAACTTCTCTATTTCCGTCCTGGTGGTTTGAGATAGTTTTCCCGCGTGGAGCCCGGTATTGCGCATGGCGTCCAGCGCCATGATGGCCACGCCGCCGCTGAAGGTGGTCAGGCAGACATTGGGTTTCGTCAGCGCTGGCAGCAGGCAGAGGGCCCTGGTCACATCCACGAGTTCTTCGAAGCTGTCGACGCTGATGACCCCGGCCTGCTTCAAAGCCGCCTCCCAGACCACATGCCGGCCGGCCAGTGACCCTGTATGCGAACTTGCCGCCCTGCCCGCCTGCTCATCTTTGCCGGTCTTGATGGCCACGACCGGCTTTTTGCCTGAGACGCGTTTTGCCACGTTGAAAAAGCGCCGGGCGTCCTGCATGCCTTCAATATGCAGCACGATGACTTTTACATCAGGGTCGGCCTCGAAATACTCCAGGCAGTCGGCGAAATCGACGTTGCAGATATTGCCGACGTCGATCGCTTTGCCGGTGAACCTGAATTCGGACGAATTATTGAAAAGGCTGCCGGTCTGGCAGATAAGGCCGACGGGGTTCCGCTGCATGTCTATCCTGGCGAAAGCAGTGCAGAAATTGTGAAATACGTTGGCGCTGCCGAAACTGTTTGGACCCAGTATCCTGCACCCGCTGGATTTCGCTATGTCCCCTATTTCCCTGAATAGCCTGCGTCCTTCCTCGTCGCCCGCATCCACGAAACCCTGGGTAACGATGCTGACGCAGCTGATGCCCCTTTCGGCGCATTCCCTCACGTGCGCGGGCACCCTGGAACGTTGGGTGGATATCACGGCCAGGTCAATAGGGCCGTCAACATCTTTAATCGAGGGATATGCTTTGACGCCCAGTATCTCGCTGATATTGGGATTAACAGGGTATATTTTGCCCCGGTAGCCGTAGCCCAGCAGGTTCTCCAGGGCATTATTGCTCCCTTCTCCTGTTCTGCGGGAAAGCCCGATAATGG
>JBFYUA010000255.1:0-4294 GCA_041300305.1 Dehalococcoidia bacterium
CCGGACCAGCTGAACATTTCCGATAGCCAGTATTACATAATCGAAGTTAATCCCCGGGTCAGCCGCAGTTCAGCGTTAGCCAGCAAGGCCACAGGCTATCCTATCGCCAAAGTGGCTGCCAAAATTGCCATAGGCAAACGGCTTGATGAAATCCCCAACCGTGTAACCGGCAAAACTATGGCGGCCTTTGAACCTGCACTGGACTACTGCGTAATCAAGATACCACGCTGGCCGTTTGATAAATTCGCAGGGGGTGATAAAACCCTGGGCAGCCAGATGAAGGCCACCGGTGAGGTCATGGCCATCGAACGTTGTTTTGAGGCCGGGTTGCAGAAGGCAGTACGCTCATTAGAGCTTGGCAAGAGATCCCTTCTGTGGGAAGACAAGAGCTGGGACAGTCCTGGTACACATGACGCATATCCGCTGCATCCCAACGACCTGAGATTGTGGGCATTAATGGCAGCGCTGAGAAGAAAAGTGGGCGTGGAGCAGCTTGCGGAACAGACGGGGATAGACCCGTGGTTCATACACAAACTGTCTAACATAGTCTGGATGGAGCAGCAGTTGCTGTCAGAGAAATTGACCCCGGGATTACTGAGGCGGGCCAAGCGGCTTGGTTTCTCCGATGAACAGATTTCAACCCTGGGAGACATGTTGCCGGACCAGGTGAGGCAATTACGCAATCGCTGGAAAATAAAGCCTGTATATAAAATGGTGGACACGTGTGCGGCCGAGTTTGACGCTGAAACCTCCTACTTCTACAGCACTTACGAGGTTGAAAACGAAGCTGGGCCCTTACGGGATGAGAAAGCAGTGGTAATCGGCAGCGGGCCTATCCGCATCGGCCAGGGGATAGAGTTCGACTATTGCAGCGTGCATTCCGCCTGGGCGCTAAAGGAAGCCGGTTATAAGAGCATCATGGTGAATTCCAACCCGGAAACCGTTTCAACTGATTTTGACACCAGCGACCGGCTTTATTTTGAACCGCTTGACGAGGAAAGCATTCTCGACATCCTGGAAAATGAAAATGCGCAATTGGGTAGTAGCGAAAGCACTGCTTCGATACTGCAGTTTGGCGGGCAGACTGCAATCAACCTTGCCGCGTCATTATCCAGGAACAATAAGCCGATACTGGGTTCCGACGCAGAAATCATTGATATGGCAGAAGACAGGCGCAGGTTCGAGGATTTTCTCAATCAGCTTGGGATCCCGCAACCGCCCGGAACAGGTGTGACCACAATGCACCAGGCAGAGGACGCTGCCGGATTGCTGGGCTATCCGGTACTTGTGAGGCCAAGTTATGTGCTTGGCGGCAGGGGCATGGAGATAGTACAGAACCATGAAGAATTGACCAGGTACATGGCGCAGGCGCTCGACCTGGATGGCCGCCATCCCATTTTGATAGATAAATATTTCGAAGGCAAGGAAGTGGAAGTTGATGCTGTCAGCGACGGGACTGATGTCCTGGTCCCCGGGATCCTTGAGCATATCGAGCGGGCCGGCGTACACAGCGGGGATTCCATAGCGGTATACCCGGGTCTGGGGCTGACTGAAAATGAAGTGAATACCCTGGTGGATTACACTGTAAGGACCGGGCACGCACTGGGAATTAAGGGCCTGATGAATATTCAGTACGTGATCATGCAGGGCGGGCCAAAGAAGCCGTCATCCGTGTACATGCTGGAGGTGAATCCGCGTGCCAGCCGCACCATCCCGTTCATCTCCAAGGTAACCGGTGTACCTATGGTGCGCATTGCCACCAAAGTGATGCTTGGCATCAGCCTTGAGCAGCAGGGGTACAAAACAGGCTTATATAGGAAGAAGGCCCTGGTAGGGGTAAAGGCCCCCGTTTTTTCCATGTCCAAACTGATAGGGGTAGATACCTACCTTAGCCCTGAGATGAAATCTACCGGGGAGGTCATGGGGATCGATTTTACTTATGAAGCTGCCCTGGCCAAGGCCTTGATTGCAGCCGGGCTTATGCTGCCTTCTCAAGGGGACCTTCTCTTCAGCATTGCAGACAAGGACAAAACTGAAGCATTGCCTATCATAAAGGGCTTCTATTCCCTGGGTTACCGGATATTTGCGACACGGGGCACCGCGGCAATGATCCGCGAACAGGGAATGGATGTCAAAGCGGTCAGCAGGAAACTGAATGAAGGGCACCCCAATATAGTGGAGATAATAAACAATGGCTCCGTGGTAGGAGTAGTCAACACGATTACCGGTGGACGTATCCCCCTGCAAGACGGTTTTCATATCCGCCGCGCCGCCACGGAAAGGCGCATACCCTGTTTTACGTCGCTGGACACGGCCGGAGTAGTATTGAAAGTCCTTTCTCAAGGCGCACAAAGCTTTAATATTAAGCCGCTTCACGAGTATGTAAGCCCTTGAGTTAGTAGATTATTTCTCGTCGAAAGAGATGCCAACCGGCCCAAAGCAAAGTATAATTAGGGCTATCTTATTTAAAAAGGATTGCTATGATTGAAGATATTTTACCCGGACTCTATAAAATCGAACTGCCGCTGCCCAAGAACCCGCTCAAATCCATCAACTGCTACGTGATAAAGGGGAGGGACAGGAACCTCATTATAGATACAGGCATGAACCGCGAGGAATGCAAAGCGGTGCTCTTCCCCGCTCTCAAGGAGCTGGCCGTCGACCTGCATAAGACGGACCTTTTCATTACGCACCTGCATGCCGACCATTTCGGACTGACCGGCGACCTGGCCACAGACACTTCGATATGCTATTTCAACCGGGTGGAAACCGGCATTGTCAGGGGCGCCTCTCATTGGGGGAAGTTTCTGCGTCTTTTCGTGGAGAACGGCTTCCCGGAATCGGTTTTACATGATTCGATGGCCAAACACCCGGGCGTGCTTTACAGCCCCAGCCGGCTGGTGGAGATTACCCCGGTGGACGACGGGCAGGTAATCGAAGTGGGCGATTATAAGCTGCAGTGTATCGAGACCCCCGGCCACTCACCGGGCCATATGTGCCTGTACGATGCAGACAAGAAGCTGTTTTTCTCCGGTGACCACATACTTTTTGACATAACACCCAATATTTCCTATTGGCCCGAGATGAAAGATGCCCTGCGCTCCTACATGGCCAGCTTGGATAAGGTCATCGGCCTGGATGTTACCCGCGTCTTGCCGGCGCACAGGAAAACCTGGCACAACCACAGGGAGCGCATTGACGAGTTGAAAAAACACCACCGCCACAGGCTGGATGAGTGTATAGCTGCTTTGCAAGAAGGCGACATGACGGCCTACGAGGTGGCGCCCTATATTACCTGGAAGATCGAATACAGCGACTGGGAGCAGTTTCCCATCGCGCAGAAATTTTTCGCGGTGGGCGAGACGGTCGCGCACCTGCATTACCTTGAGAACGATGGGGTGTTAAAGAGATACACGGAGGAAGGGCAGGTCTATTTCGCGCTGGCCTGAGCGCGCTTGATTGACGGGGCGCCACAGGCTATTATTTCAAAGATTATGAGGTAGAAAAATGTCGAGTGTAAGATACAGGTCGGGTGAGGGTGAGCTGATCCCGATTATCGTCCTGATAATAATCAATACAGTTGTCTACCTGGCCATTAACATCGCCGCTTATTCCGGTACCAGTATTGTAGGGTACCTGGCGCTTTCGCGGTCTACCGTTATGGCGCAGCCCTGGACCATTCTGACCAGCATGTTCACGCACATGGATTTCATGCACCTGCTGGCCAATATGATTACCCTTTATTTTTACGGCAGTTTTCTCAACCGCATAACAGGGACACGGACCTTTTTGTGGATCTATTTTGGTGGTGGCCTGCTGTCCGCCCTGGCGGTGATTTTGCTGTCACATCCCATGTCCTATACTATCGGCGCTTCCGGCGCCGTATTTGCCCTTGGCGGCGCGCTGGCCGTGCTGGTACCCATGATCAAGGTGTTCATCTTCCCCATCCCTGTGCCCATGCCTCTCTGGGTAGCTATTGCAATCGGCTTCGTATTGCTGGCCTTTATACCGGGCGTATCCTGGCAGGGCCACCTCGGCGGACTGCTCTTCGGCCTTGCCGCGGGATGGTACCTGCGCGGCAAAATGCGCCCTGTTCTCTATTGATGGGCAAGCGCAGCAAGATAAAGCGGCCGGTTAGATAATTTCTTTGATACCGCCCTTTACTGCCATGCCGGCGTAGAGTCTGCATGGTAAGGCAGCCAGGCCAGTCCCACGAAGCGCACCTGTATATCTTTCTTGGCCGGCCTGATGGAGATCTTGTCGAGCTGTTCAATAGCCGGGTCGCCTTTGGCCG
>JBFYUA010000003.1:0-4827 GCA_041300305.1 Dehalococcoidia bacterium
GAGCTGTTCTGGTTGCCCTTGAAATCGCTGCTCACCAGGGGTTCCTCGCAGTATTCCAGTATCCCCTTCAGCCTGGCTGCCGCGGCCTCCTTGAAGGCGCTGTTTATCTGCTCAACCGTAGCTTCCTTATTCAGGTTGCATACCAGGTCGCATAGCGATACAGTGGGCACCGGCACCCTCAGCGCTATGCCGTGCAGCTTGCCCTTGATCTCCGGTATCACCAGCGCTACCGCTTTGGCGGCGCCGGTGGTGGTCGGGACAATATTCATAGCGGCCGACCTGGCTCTGCGCAGGTCCTTGTGGTACATGTCCAGCAGCCTCTGGTCGTTGGTATAAGCGTGGACGGTGGTCAACAGGCCTTTGGCGATGCCGAAGTTATCGTTGAGGACTTTAACCACGGGGGCTATGCAGTTGGTAGTGCAGGACGCGTTAGAGATGATGTTGTGCTTTTTCGCGTCGTACTTGTCTTCGTTCACGCCCAGCACGATGGTTATGTCCTCGTTGCTGGCCGGGGCCGAGATGATCACTTTTTTCGCGCCGCCCTGGAGGTGCGCGGCAGCTTTGGTGGCGTCCGTAAACAGCCCGGTCGATTCCAGCACGATATCGATGCCCAGGTCCTTCCAGGGTATTTTAGCGGGGTCGCGTTCCGCGATGACCCTGGTCTTCTCGCCGTCCACGATTATGGCGTCGGCGGAGGCCTCCACTTTGCCCTGGTATATCCCGTAGGTGCTGTCGTATTTAAGCAGGTGGGCATTGGTCTTTGCGTCCGTCAGGTCGTTGATGGCGGCGATTTCCAGCTTATCGCCGTAATGCTGGTTGACAGCGCGGAAAACCAGCCGGCCGATGCGTCCGAACCCGTTGATACCGATCTTGTAAGCCATAATTCATCCCCCTTATGCGTGTTTTATTTTCGGGTAAATACAGGTAATTTTTGTAGATAGGCCGCCGCGGATATTCCACTCGGAAATTATCTCCATCGTCCTCGGCCTGACGGCTTTGACCAGGTCCTCGAGTATGCGGTTGGTGGACTCCTCGTAGAATATTGGGACCGTCCTGAAGCTGGTCAGGTATAATTTCAGGGACTTGAATTCGATAATTGATTTTAGCGGCACATATTTGATGGTTACGGTGGCGAAATCGGGCTGCCCCGGGTTGACCGGGCAGAGCGCGGTAAACTCCGGCGAGGTTACCTGCACCTCGTATTCCTGGCCGGGGTAGGGGTTGGGCATGGCCACCAGCAGTTCAGGCTGAGGGCGGTCCTGATATTCCAGCTTCAACGACTGTATCTTTTTAAGCAGCTTATCCACGGGTTATTCTCCGCACCAGTAGAGCGTTTTGTCCCCTTCAGCGGTCCTCTTGCCCTTGCCCTCCGCGACTAAGTACTGCAGGTGCGCCAGCGTTTCCAGCACGGCCAGCCTTCTGTCGATAGGTTCGAGCTTATCGTAGGCCGTTTCATCGCCGTTAACAATCCAGGGGATGGCCCTGGCTATGTCGTAGGCATTCTTTTGCTCCACCCCCATGGCGCGGCGGATCTTATTCATCCTGTCCTGGTGGAAGCGCTGAATGGCATCTATCTTGGGCGCAAGGCCGCTGAATACCGCGCTGTGACCGGGGAATACAAAGCGCACCTCCAGCCCGGCCAGGGAGTTCAGGGAATTGACATAATCGCCGAGCGGGTTTTCACCGGAAAGCGGGTGGTAGCCTACATTGGGCACGACTTCAGCGAGGATATGGTCGCCGGAAAAAAAGTATTGCTTATTCGGTTCATAGAGGCAGATGTGGCCGGGTGAGTGGCCGGGGGTGGCCATGACCTGGAATTCAAAGGGCGCCATGGCGACCCTGTCACCGGGCTTCAGGAGAGTGGATGCCTTGAACGATGTGACATAGTTGCGTATATTGAAAGAAGCTTCCGCCAGCATCTTCAGTTCCCATTCCGGCACGCCGTTGGCCATGAAAAAAAGTATCATCTGGCTTATCAGGCTTTCGGGATGCGTGTAATAAGGATCGAGCAGGTTATTCTCAATTTCGCTGACGGCTATGCGGGCGCCCGACAGTTCGGCAACCTTGCCGGCCAGGCCCATGTGGTCCGGGTGGAGGTGGGTAATCACGATGTTGGTGATGTCCTTCATGGCGAAGCCGCTGTTCTTCATTTCCTGCGCCAGGGTGTTAAAGGCCTCGGGCGTGTTCCAGCCGGTATCGATCATGAGGTTGCCGTCGGCGCCTTCAATGATATATACGTTCACGTTCTCGGGGCCGACCTTGAGAAGCGGGAGTTTGATCTGGTTGATGCCTTTAAAAAGTTCCATGTAACGGTCATCTCCTAAATAAGCAGGGCATTCCGCCCGGGATATTTTGCCCTGCTGCCGAGCTCCTTTTCGATTTCCAGCAGCCGGTTATATTTAGCCACCCGTTCGCTGCGGCAGGGCGCGCCGGTTTTGATCTGGCCGGAATTCCAGGCCACGGCAAGGTCGGCGATGGTGGTATCCTCGGTTTCCCCGGACCTGTGGCTGATAACGGCTGTCCACCCCGCTTTCCGCCCCATTTCGATGGCGGCCAGCGTTTCTGTAAGCGTACCTATCTGGTTCACCTTGATAAGCACCGAGTTGGAGGCTATTAAAGAAATGCCCTGCTTAATTCTCTTAACGTTGGTTACATAGAGGTCATCGCCCACCAGTTGCACCTTTTTACCCAGCTTCTGCGTGAGCAAGGCCCAGTTGTCCCAGTCGTCCTCATCGAGGCCGTCTTCGATGCTGATGATGGGGTACTTCGAGACCCAGTCCGCGTAGAAATCCACCATCTCCGCGCCGCTGAGGGCCTTGCCTTCCCGTTCCAGCACATATTTACCGTCCTGGTAGAAGCTGCTGGCGGCCGGGTCCAGGGCAATATGGCAATCGCTGCCAGGCTTGTACCCGGCTATCTCGATTGCCGCCAGTATCAGTTCAACGGCCTCCTTATTCGAGGGCAGTGACGGGGCGAATCCCCCTTCATCGCCGACATTGGTATTGAGTTTTCTCTGTTTGATGACCTTTTTCAGCGACTGGTAGACCTCGCAGCCCATCTGCATGGCCAGGCTGAAGCTTTTTGCCCCCGTAGGCATGACCATAAACTCCTGCAGGTCGGTGGAGTTCTCCGCGTGCTTCCCGCCGTTGAGGATATTCATCATGGGGACCGGCAGTGTGACGGCGGCCTCTCCCCCCATATATTTATAGAGAGGCTGATTCGAAGCGTTAGCCGCCGCGTGCGCAGCGGCCATCGAAACCCCCAGTATGGCGTTGGCGCCCAGTCGTGATTTATCGGGAGTGCCATCCAGTTCGATCAATTTGTTATCCAACTTTTCCTGGTTGGACACATCGAAACCGGTCAATGCCGGTTGAATTATTTTTACCACGTTGTCAACAGCTTTCAGAACGCCAAGGCCGCCGTATCTCTTCTTGTCGGAGTCCCTGAGCTCGAGCGCTTCGTATTTACCGGTGCTGGCGCCCGAAGGCACCGCGGCTTTGCCGGATACACCATTGCCGAGGGATACTTCGACCTCTATGGTGGGGTTGCCCCGGGAATCGATTATCTCGCGTGCGCTGATGTTCTTTATTTTCATGCTATTACCGCCGTCTTTCATACTGGGGGTATTTTGGGCCTTCATTTAGAGATGTGTCATTATACCACCCGTTTTTTAACAGGGGCAATGTGAGCTGAACGGGCGGGTGTTGGGCAGGCGTTGCCCTGCAGCGCTCGTTTGAGATAACATAGTATCAGTATCATAGAGATAGGGGGTACTCACCGGACATGAAAAAGACATGGTTGCCACGGTTTGCTGCCATATTAGCTGCTGTACTGATTGTGATCATAGCCGGCTGTGCCGGGCCGGTAAAAAATGAAAAGCAGATCAAAGTGGCCACGGACAATTTGCAGGGGATCATCCAGTCCAAGCTGTTGAACCTGGATAATGCCGTAGCCGCCGCGGCTGAAAAAATAGCCAAAAGCGGACTGCAGGGCGAAGAGACGCGGGAGATTTTGACCAAGCTGTGCAAGAAATACCCCTACCTGCTGGACTGCTCGACTGCCGACCCCCGTGGAAAGATGATTACGGTAGCGCCCGAGGGATACCGCCGTTATGAAGGTGTGGACACTGCCACTACCGAGGCCTCGAAAAGGTCCCTGGCGGGGTTGAGCGAAAATAGGACACCGGTGCTGAGCAATATCTTCAAGTCAGTGGAGGGGCCCGATGCCGTGGTGCTGGTCCGGCCGGTGGTCACGGAAAAGGGCGAGTTGCTGGGGATGGTCAGCGCGCTGTTCAAGCCGAAGGCCCTTATGGATGAGACCATCGCGCCTCAGGCCGCAGTGGTGGCATTGAAGATAAACGTCATGCAGCTTGACGGCATGGTCATTTACTGCACGACGGGGACCGAGACCGGCAAAAACGTGCTCACCGATCCATCTTATAAGGATTACCCTGATCTTATTGCGCAGGCTGTGAAGATCGCGGCACAGAAGACCGGTACCGGCGGCTATGTGTACCCGGACGAAGCTACGGGCAGGTTAATGAAAAAGACCATATACTGGACCAGCATCGGGTTGCACGGTACAGAATGGCGGATAGTATCGATCGCTGCACTGGGCAACTGAGTCTTAGATAACCGCTTAAAGGACGGTCCCGCGCTTGTTGAACCTGTTCATGGCGGTTTCAAGGCCGTCAGTTAGTATAATCTCCACTGCTTCGGCAACATTAGCCACGGCAGTTTTAATGATATCCTTTTCATCCGGAGGGAAATCGCCCAGCACGTAGTCCACTATTTCATCTTCATCCCCGTGCCGATTGCCCGAATTGGC
>JBFYUA010000014.1:0-8762 GCA_041300305.1 Dehalococcoidia bacterium
GGTAGCCTGCTGCCTGGCGCGCCTGCACCCAGAAAGGATGCTCGCTGTCAGCGCCCATCATGGTGAAGCTCATGCCGATGAATTGCGGCCAGCTCAGTTTGAGCAATTGCTTGGTTTCGTAGGCGCCGCGGAAGGCGTCAACCAGCGGGAACCCCCCCTTGGACATGCGCACCGTTACAGGTGTTTTGAGGGCACGGCCGCGCAGTCCGTCGAACTTGGTGCTGACGATTGTGTCGTTCTCGTTGGCCTTAAGGCACAACTGCTTGAAATTCTCGTGTACCATGCTCTCTTTGGTCATGGCGAAGCGTGTGCCCATGGAGATAGCGCTGGCGCCCAGGGCCAGGGCAGCCGCCAGGCCTTTGCCGTCGCCGTAGCCGCCGGCTGAGATGATGGGTATCTTGACCTTGCCGGCGACGATGGGCAGCATGACCAGCGTAGAAGCTTCCTCGCCGTGGGCGGCGGCCTCTGTGCCGGTCACCACGATGGCGTCGCAGCCCAGTTCAGCAGCCTTGATGGCGTGCTTGACGAAGGCGGTTGTACCGATGACCTTGCCGCCATATTTGTGTACGTCATCGATAAACCAGGGCTTGCCCAGCGTGTAGTTGATTACGGGGACCTTCTCCTCGATGGCCACCTGGATGGTGTCGCGCGCCACCTGGCCGAGGATGAGCAACTGGTTGATGCCGAAAGGCTTGTCGGTGAGCTTGCGTATCTCCTGTATCATTTTGCGGGTCTCTTCCGGCGTGCAGCGGGCCGTGGCAAAGATGCCCAGGCCGCCCGCGTTGCAGACAGCAGCCACCAGTTCCGGCGTGGTTATCCAGTTCATGCCGGCCAGCATTATGGGGTTTTTGACGCCGAAGAGTTCGGTGAAACGGGTCTTTATCATTGAAGTCTCCTTATGAATAAATGAATCTCGGGCGCCGCATTACGGGACGTATAAGATTAATGAAGCATCATGTCCCCTGAATTTGAACGGCGCCTACCGGGGTGCTATTATATATCAATATGCTTTGAATCTCAAGGCATTTTTTTATTGGCTTAGATGCTGTACTATTTGGTCATGTGAGGATGAGATAATGGAAAGAGATATAACGCGGGAACTGGACCCCTTATTTAACCCCAAATCCGTGGCGCATATCGGAGCTACCAACAACCGCAACAAGTGGGGCTTTTCTACCATCACCAGCCTGGTGAATACTTTCAAAGGGCCGATTTACCCGGTCAATGTCCACGAGGAAAGCATACAGGGCCTCAAGGTTTATAAGAAGGTCACGGACATAACCGGACCGGTGGACCTGGCGGTCTTCACCATCCCCTCTGAGCGTGTAGCAGCCGCCATGGAAGAGTGCGTGCAGAAGGGGGTCAAATCGGCAGTAATTATCTCGGCAGGGTTTGCCGAGATAGGCCCGGAGGGCCAGAAGCTGCAGGACGAAGTTTACGCCATTGCGAAAAGGGGCAATATCAGGTTCATCGGCCCCAACTGCATGGGGTACTGGAGCGCATCTTCATCACTGGCTGCTTTTATGATGCCGCTGCTGGTCAGGGACGGCCCGCTGGCGCTGGTGTCGCAGGGCGGCAATGTAGGCGCGGCCGTAGTGGTAGCGGGATATGACCGCGGGGTGGGCTTCCGGCATTACGTAAGCTGCGGCTGCGCGGCGGATGTGCAAATCGAAGACTACATAGAATATTTCGGCGATGACCCTGAAGTTAAGGTCATTATGACCTATATCGAGGGGCTGAATAACGGCGCGAGGTTTACCGAAGTGGTATCAAGAGTGACGCAGAAAAAGCCGGTCATCGTCTTGAAACCGGGCAAAACGGAAGCGGCGGCCAAGGCCATCAGGTCGCATTCCGGCGCCATGGCGGGCAGCGACGAGATCTACGACGCGGCCTTTAAAAAAATGGGCGCTACTCGTGTGGATGGTCCTGAGGAGATGCTGGATGTTGCCATCGGCTTTTTGACGCAGCCCTTGCCAAAGGGGAGAAATGTGGCCATCATAACGCCGGGCGGCAGCTATGGCGTGCTGTGCGCCGACGCGTGCGAGGAAGATGGGCTGAAAGTGATTAAGCTGCCGGACAAAACCGTGCAGGAACTGGACAAGATATTTCCTCCGCGCTGGAGCCGCGGAAACCCGGTTGACCCGGCCGGCGACCGCAACTTTATTGCCTACCTGATCGCGCCGGCCTGGCTGCTTGACATAAAAACAGTAGATTCACTGATCTTCATGGGGTTCGGGGGGTTCTCGTTATTCGGCAGCCTGCTTTTACAGCAGCGTTCCCAGCAGGAAGTGCAGATGAAGCCCGAGGACTTCGCGCAGCGCGATTCGGCTCTCAAGGCCATCATCCCGATTATCCAGGACATTAAATCGGACAATGTGTATAAAGCCGAAACGGCCATCAAGACACTGATAAACATGCTGGGTTGGGTGCTCGGAATACAGGACAAACTGGAGGTCGAGGACCTGGCGGCCATGGTCATCGCGGCCAAGCGGTCGGGGAAAATCGATGACGTCCTGGTGGATAACCTGCTCGACCTGGCCAGCGGCAAAGCTACACTGGCCAACAGCGGCAGGACCCGCATGGACATAATCAATGACATGATCGGGCGGCTGATGCGGGGACTGAACGCGCAATGGATCGAAAGTTACGGCAAGCCCGTTATCACCACCACATTCACCGAGGAGCAGGTCAAGCTGATCGGCAACCACTATGATTATACGTCGGGCAAGCGCGCGGCCCGGGTGCTGGTCAAACTTACCGAGTATTATGAATACCTGGCCAAAACAGGAGCAAAATGAAAAACCATATTGCAGCTGCACTCGCTCTGGCAATCGTCATCATTCTGTCCTGCATTCTGGGCTTGACGGGACTGGTCAATCCAGCGGCCAGCGGCGCCGTGGATGGGACGGGGACGCTGCCTCAGATAATTACCTTTCAGATTTCCCCCGCCGGCATAGCCAGGGGTGATTCCGCGGTCCTGTCATGGATGGTGGAAAACGCCGTGGCAGTGAGTATCGACCAGAACGTGGGCGATGTCGCGTCCTCCGGTCAGTTGACCGTTACCCCCTCGTATTCGACCACCTATAAAATCACTGTGAGCAATAACACGGGCATAAGGACGAGATACCTGGCCCTGCAGGTTACCGAAGTGGCGCCTGTGGATCCCACTGTGGTGGGAGTTGACCCCGTGACCGGCAGGAATTCCTCCGTGGATTTAAGCTGGGAGGATTACTGCTATTCCAGCGACTACCAGGTGCAGATAGCTCGCGACCCCGCGTTTACTCTAAAGGTGTATGATTCCGGCGTTTTACAGCCGGCCGATTCAGTTTTCCCGGCATTCTCGTACCCGCCCGGGCAGCTGGAGGCGGGACACACCTATTACTGGAGGGTGCGCACAGTGCGCGCGGTGACCGGGCAGTGGGCCATCAGTTCCTGGTCGGAGGCCCGGCCCATCACGGTCAGGCCCGGGTTCCCGGTAAGGGCACACTCGTATGGGGTGGAGGCGCTCAGTCCGGACAACAACAATGCCGGCAGCGTAGATTCTACTGCGGCATCAAAGACACATGAGCCGACACAAAATGTGCCTGCCGTGCCGGCGGGTGCGCCACTCTGGGCAATTATGGTCATTATATTCGGTTCCCTGCTCATCGGCATGGTACTGGTAGTTACAATCAGGCAGGGGAAAAAGTTTTAGCTCCCTGCCCCTTCTAAGCATTACAATGTATTGACAGTGCCGTATGATTACGGATATCCTGATACCACTAAATGACGAGGAGGCAAGGTAAATGGCAAAATCATCGACCGGTCTTGAAGAGAATGTTGCGGGCTTGCTCTGCTATATAGCGGGTTGGGTCAGCGGCCTGGTATTTTTCTTAATTGAGAAGGACAGCAAATTTGTGAAATTTCACGCCATGCAGTCTATTATTACATTTGTTGCCTGCGTAGTGTTGGGATTCATACCAATTGTACAGTGGGTGGTATGGGTACTGGCGCTGGTGCTCTGGATAATCCTGATGATTAAAGCTTACCAGGGGGAGAAGTTCAAGCTGCCGGTGATCGGCGACCTCGCCGAGAAATGGTCGGCCTGAACCCGTTTGGAGTTCTCAGCGGTGAAGCGCCGCCTCTTTGGGGCAACGTTTGACTTCTAAGGCCTGGTGAAATTCCCGCAGCAGCCGGCCCGTGATGGAGCTCCAGCTGTAATGGTCTAACAGGCCGCTTATGCCGTCAACCCTTTCCTGACCTGTAGAATCCAGCATGGCTTCCATGTGGCGGGCAAGTGTGGCCGGTGAATTGTCCCCGGTTATGCGGCAGAAACCGCAGGCAGCGGCCAGGTCTGGGATCTCGCCCACTGCCGCAGCCAGGACGGGCGTGCCGCAGGCAAGGGATTCCATGGCTACCAGGCTGAAGCTCTCATAATATGACGGTATGACGCAGAAATCCGCGGCATTGTAATACAGGTACATGTCCTCGTGCGGAACTGAACCTGTGAAAATGATTTTGCAGTTCGCGCTATCCTCCGCTTGATAACCGTGTGCAGTTCGTATTAAGTCAGGATGCGCGTTGTTGTCACCGACAACTGCTAATTGGAAATCATCGCGGTGATTCAGCAACGATGCCGCCTGGAGAACGTTTTCCAGTCCTTTCAGCGGATCCTGCCGGCCCACAAAGAGAATGGTTTTCCTGGCGCCTAGTCCCGTGATGTCCCTGGAGTATTGCTTATCCACGGGATGGAACAGCTCATTATTTATGCCGCAGGGGATAACCGTTATCTTATCTGGGCTCACCTTGTAACGGCCCACCAATTCCTGCTTTTCGCCTGCCGTGGATGCGATAATGTGGTCGGCCGACTGCGCCACCGACATCTCACCGGCAATCCGGTAGGGAGGCTCTAATTCCCCTAACCCTGCACGGTTTTTCAGCAGGCCGAGGGTATGGAACATGGTGAAGTGCGGCGCCTGCCAGGCGCTTTTCAGCCTGGCGCCTACCAACCCGGAGAACCAGTAATGGCTGAATATCACGTCGTAGCGTGGCGCATTGATAAGTATCGAACCGGTGATGCGCTCGATGTTGTTTTTTAAAGTAGCCTCTGTAACCAGGTTGTAATCGATATTGGCAACGTGCACCAAACGAATACTGTTGCCTAAATCACCCTTGCCGCATTGTGAACAATTGTCCGGCGAGCAGGTATAGATGTCCACGCTGTGTCCCCGGTTGCTCAATTCCCTGGCCAGGTTGCGGATATATATATTCATGCCGCCCGTATAACGCCCCCCGGGCACAATATAGGGACAGCTGTGCAGGCTGAGTATGGCGATATGTAATGGTTGTTCCATTAGTAATTCAATAACGGCGGCACTAAATGTTTATTATACATCTAAATAGCTGTGTTTCAGAACCGCCGAGATGATATTTATATCTTTCCGCTCCCCTGAGGAAATCATATCTCCTCTTGTTGTTCTCAATGCTGTCCCTGATGCTGTAATATTTTGATAATAGACCCGCACTCAGCGGGCGGTAAACCGGGTTATACCCGCTGTTGTAAAGGTATATCTCATCACGGTAGTCGAAGCAGAGCGTTGCGGCAATATGGACCCGGTTGAGCTTCAGAATGCCCAGCCGCAGCGTGTGGTCAAGGGCGGCTCCTGCGATGATGTCCCGGAAGAAGGACTCCATCCCGGCGGTGAGGAACCTATTCTTATCCTCCCTGCTCTCACGGAAAAAATCCAGGAAAACCTCTACCTCTTCCGCGGCGGCCTGAGGTTTGACCTCGTAGGTTACCTCACCCTCTTCCAACAACCTGCGCTCTTTTCTGAGTATCTCGTGGCGCTGCTTGCTGTCCAATAGCGCAAGGTATGAAGGCAGGTCCGGAGGGAGGTCGAGCGCTACCGTGACCTCATCTTCTGTGCAAACCGTTCCCTGCTCACTTCCCGGCGGTGTGGTGGCTATCCACCTGTGCGCGGTTGAATCCGGCAGCAAAGGGGCGAGGTCGAGTGTTTTATAATTCGACCTCACCAGGTGCTGCCGCAATGCGGTAAAAAAGACATCTTCTTTGCCTGCTGCGACGATAAAATCCAGGAAATCACAGACGTTATCGCTGCCGATAAAATGCAGGACACCGTCTTTCAGGCGCAGGGGCGCGATGCCTATAATGTCTTTCTGTTCGGTTACCGCGCCCAAATATAATTCGCTGCCTTCACCGAAATGCCGCCACCACGCCTCGCACCACGAAAGGGACGAAAACAGCAGCCTGGCCGGGGATTTCCGGCACAGGCCGTCCCAGTCCCGGCGCAAGTCTTCAAATTGTTTAAGAACGAACTCGGCCATGCTACATAATTATACTGTTATGTGGGGCCTGCTACAGTGTAAAATGCTGCCCGTATTCAGGGGCCACTACCTGCTTCAGGCCCATTTCAGTGAATGCGTCTGCCAGCGAAAGTGCGGCGGACTCCTCCCCGTGTACTACGAAGACCTTCTGCCATTTGTCTTTGCCGGCGCCGGTCCATTTCAGCAGGTCGTTGCGGTCGGCATGCGCGCTGAATTCATTGAATATCTCCACGCGGCAGCGCAGCTTGTACTGCTCACCGTAAATCGATACCATGGGCCATTTCTCGGCTATCTTGCGGCCGAGCGTGTTTTCGGCCTGCCAGCCGACGATCAGGACGGTGTTGCGGCCATCGCTGATATTATTTTTGAGATGGTGTTGCACGCGTCCGGCTTCTGCCATGCCTGAACCGGCTATGATCATAGCCGGTGTTTTTAGATAATTCAGTTTTTTAGATTCCTCCGCCGAGGCCACATAATGCAGTCCGCGGAAGCCGAAGGGGTCCTTCTCAGTCCTGAGCATCTCGGCGGTTTCGGAGTCGTAGCATTCGGGGTGAACGCGGAAGATGTCCGTAGCATCAATGGCCAGGGGGCTGTCCACGTAAATGGGTATATCGGGGATACTGTGGGACAATTTCAACTGGTGCAGGCAATATACCAGTTCCTGTGTTCTTTCCAGCGCAAAGGATGGCACGATAAGCTTCCCTCCCCGGGTGACCGTTTCATTTATAACGCGGGCCAGCTTTTCCGTGACATTGCTAATATCGGCATGCAGCCTGTTGCCGTAGGTGCTCTCAATAATCAGAACGTCGGAATCAGTCACCACGAAGGGGTCCTGGATGATCGGCATGTTGTTGCGTCCCAGGTCGCCGGTGAAGCAGACCGATACCCTGCGCCCGTTATCATCAATATCCAGGATGGTAATCGCCGAGCCGAGAATATGCCCAGCGTCCTGGAAAACGGCCTGTACATTATCCGCCAGCTTAAAGGGGTGCCCGTAGGAACAGCCGCGCAGTAATCTCAAGGTGGCAGGAACGTCTGCCCTAACATACAACGGCTCTACGGTGGGCTCGTTATGCCTGCGCCGCACCTTGTTGACATAATTAATATCACCTTCCTGTATACTGGCCGAGTCCATCAGCATGATATTGGCCAGGTCGAGTGTGGCAGATGTGCAGTGAACGTCACCGCTGAAGCCCTGCTTCACCAGGTTGGGCAGGTTACCGAGGTGGTCCATATGCGCGTGGGAGATAATGACCGCGTTGAGCGATTTTGCGTCAAAGGGGAAGTGCAGGTTCCGCTCATAAGTTTCTGCCCTGCGCCCCTGGAAAAGCCCGCAATCCAGCAAAATGCGGTACCCGTTGATATCCAGCAGGTGCCTGGAACCTGTCACATTACGTGCGGCGCCGTATGAAGTGAGGTTAATCAATCGCCCTCCTGCCTACAATGGCCTGCCTCAGATACCAGCTGCTGACGATATCGAGGACATCCTCAGGCTGGTCTGATATCCTGAGCAATTGTAGGTCCGATTCGGAGATATAGCCCGGTTGCAGGACGGTGCTCTGCAGCCAATCCAGCAACCCGCGCCAGAATGTGGAGTTAAAAAGTATTACAGGGAAAGGCTTGATCTTATTGGTCTGGATAAGGGTAAGGACCTCGGTCAATTCATCCAGTGTGCCCATGCCGCCGGGCATGATAACAAAGGCTGAGGCGTATTTAACCAGCATTACTTTGCGTACGAAAAAGTGGTTAAAGGAGATGGTGAGATTTGAGTATGTATTGCATTTTTGCTCTTTGGGGAGTTGTATGTTGAGGCCTACGGATTTTACTCCCGCCTCGCTGGCGCCGAGGTTGGCCGCTTCCATCATGCCCGGCCCGCCGCCGGTCACAATATTAAATCCCTGCTTGCCCAGCAGGCCGGCTATCTGCCTGGCATTCTGGTAGTCGGCCTGGTCAGGGGTAGCCACAGCTGACCCGTAAATCGTCACTGCCGGTTCAATAGCCGACAGCTTGTCGAAACCTTCTACAAGCTCCCCAAGGTATCTGAATAACCGCCACGACTCCTCTTTTTCCAAGGCATTGATCTCATATCTTTCCGGCATGTCAACCCCCTCTTGCAATAATTATACACTATGGTTAGGGCATGCCAAGGACGTCCTTCAATGACGCGCAAATATCTTTGTAGCTACTGATGCTGTGAATTCCGGGAATCAGGCCGGGGTTACCGCTGAAAAATATGCTATGCTTTATTGCCCGTCCGCAACCGGCTGCGCGGATACAGAGTGACCGTTTTACCACGGGAATATTTAATCGTGTTTGCGTTATCAATAACCGGGGGAAGACATGTTTGAAGCATTAGCAGAGAAAATTGGCAAGGTATTCAGCAGCCTCAGCAATAAAGGCAGGATCAGTGAAAAAGAGGTGGATGAGGCTCTGCGCCA
>JBFYUA010000017.1:0-8200 GCA_041300305.1 Dehalococcoidia bacterium
TATGAACTTTACAGTGTAAAGATTATAAAATGAAATCTTGACGCTGTCAAGATTAGACAGTAATATTGTTTAATGCCCTCAAAAAAATATCACCACGGTGATCTAAAGAATGCCCTGATCAGGGCCGGGGTTGAAATCCTTTACAAAGATGGCGTTCATGGGCTCAGCCTGCGTAAAGTGGCGCAAAAGGCGGGCGTCAGCCACACTGCGCCTTACTCGCACTTTGCGGACAAGCAGGCTCTGATAGCCGCCATCTCGACAGAGGGTTTCCGGATCATCTATGAAAAATTGGATGATGCGATCCGGCGCCATCATGGCAACCCGCTACGGCAACTTGTGGAAGGCGCTTATGCCTATATCCAGTTCGCACTCAGTGATCCCGCGCATTTCAAGGTGACCTTATCGAGTGTACTGGAACGTGAAAAGGACTATCCGGCGTTCGTTGAGATGTCACAAAAAAGCTATGGGCTGGTTGTCCGGATAGTCGAAACCTGCCAGGCCGCAGGCCTGGTCCGCCGCGGACCGGTGGATGTAGAGGCCGTCAGCGTATGGAGCATAGTCCACGGATTCGTGTCTCTACTGCTGGAAGGGCAATTTTACCATTCGCTGCTGGAGCGCTACACCGTCCGCGAACTGCTGATATCCTGCCTGGCGCATATTACCCTGATCGAATTGACCCCTGAAATATATGCGAGGACAGAATTAACGGAAAGATATTTATATCCTTCCGCCGGCAGGGCCGCATAAAAACCGCGGCGTATATAACCGGCTACATTCCGGATAAGAACACCGTTATCCCTGGTCACACCTGTGTTTGTTCAGCCTTCTATAGAACCCTTTCAGGTCTTTATACAGCTCTTTATATGAACAGAAGAGGAGATCATAAACCTCCCTGTTATGGTCTTGCGGTATAAACACCTTCTCGACCGCCACGACCTTTTTCAATGAATTGAAATCTTTATATATGCCCAGGCCGACAGCGGCCGTCATGGCCACCCCGACAGCCCCCGCTTCCTGGGGATTGCGTACCGGCGCAATCCTTTTGCCGGTCACATCGGCTATTATCTGCATCCAGGGGTGACCCAGGCCCCCGCCTCCGATTACGCGTATCTCAGGCAGGGGAAATTTGAATTGCTTCTCTATGATTTCAATAATCCAGCGGATATTGTAGGCCACCCCTTCGTAAACCGCCCGCAGTAAATGTTCACGCGTATGTTCAGGAGTTAAATTCAGAAAACCACCCCTGATATAAGGGTCTGCAACCGGCGCCCTTTCACCGTACATCCACGGCATAAATATCAAATAATCGGACCCGGCCGGCATCTTTTCAACCTTCCCGTCCATAAACCCGAAAATATTCGTAATCGATTCGTCGGTTTTTTCCAAGCGGCACGTTTCGTCACCCAGCCATCTCAGACAACCCCCGGCCAACTCCATTTGCCCCAGCAGCAGGGCTTTCTCAGAGTCGGCAGATTGCGTGCTCACCACGCCGTTTCTTCCCGTCGGTGTCTTTGCTGTTACCACGCCGACCCAGGCCGAGGTGCCCATACTGATATGCCCGTCTCCCTCACCGACGGCGCCGGAACCTACGGCGGCCGAGGCCACGTCCCCGGCGCCGCCCATCACCGGCGTGCCCTCCAGCAGTCCCATTTGTTCCGCGGCCTCTTTGGTCAACCCGCCCACCTTATCAGTCGAACGCACCAGCGGCGCCAGTTTATTAGTATCGAACCCAACGTATTTAAAAATAGCTTCCATCCAGGTTTTCGACTTGAGGTCCAACCCGAACGCCGAAGCGTTGCTCCAGGCCATGGCCATGACACCGGTGCTGCGGTAGGTCAGGTAACCATTCACATCCAGGAAACACTTCATCTTCGCATAAATTTCCTGTTCGTGCCTTTTCATCCAGACCAGCTTGGGTATACCGTCCTTGCCGGTGATAGCGGTCCCCGCTATGGCTGCGAAAACGGATGGGCCCAGGAATTTACTCATGACCCAGGCAGCCTCTTCAGGCGCGCGGTTGTCCAGCCAGATAATTCCCGGCCTCAAGTGATTACCGCTATCATCCATGGGCACAATGCCAATCATCTGGGTTGAATATACAACGCACAGTATATCGGAAGGAGATACCCCCGTCTCTGCAAGCAACTTCCTGGTTGACGTGGTTATCGCCCGCCACCAGTCATTGGGGTCCTGTTCCGCCCATCCGGGGTTAGGATATTTGATATCATACCCGCTGATGCTCTTGCCGTGGACCCCGCCTTCGATGTCAACCAGTACTGCCTTGTTATTGCTGGTCCCAACGTCGTGAGCAAGAATATACTTGGCCATTTGACCGCACCCCCTGATAATAGAGTTTCTTTATGCTGCCGCCGCTGCTAATTGCGCACTATCATACACAACATTTTATTCTGAATCAATATTGTCTTTGCTTGCCGGAGATAATATTTTGACGATGCCATCGATTCCCCCATATACTTCCAGGTACAATAAGGGGCAGGCATGGCAGAGCGCACATATATAAAGCTATATAAATCCGATGAACTGGCCGCAAGGGCCGGCGCCCTCAGGGAGCGGCTGTATGACTGCGATATCTGTCCCCGCTCTTGCCACGTAAACAGAATTAAAAATGAGCGGGGTTTCTGCCGGTCGGGGCAGTTCGCCTCAGTCTCAAGCTATTGCGACCACCATGGGGAAGAGCCGGCCCTTTCGGGGACACGGGGTTCAGGCACAATTTTTTTCAACCACTGCAACCTGCGCTGCAAATACTGCCAGAACCACCAGATAAGCCAGGGTGATGATGAGCGCTCACAGCTGCTTAAAAGCAAAGAACTGGCAGCCATGATGCTCCACCTGCAGGACGACCTGCAGTGCCACAATATTAACCTGGTATCGCCCTCGCATTATGTGCCGCAAATAGTTGAAGCCCTGTGCCATGCCATCCCCGCGGGCCTGCATATACCTTTAATATATAATACCAACGGATATGACGCGCCGGATACCTTGAAAATGCTGGATGGGGTCATAGATATTTACCTGCCTGATATCAAATATTCTTCTGACCTGCAGGCCGCTGCGTTCTCTGATTGCAGCAATTACGTGGAGACAAGCAGGGAGGCGATAAGGGAAATGTACCGGCAAGCTGGCAGCCTGGTCACGGACAAATCGGGTATTGCGCAAAGCGGGCTTATTGTGCGCCATTTGATCTTGCCAAATAACGTGGCAGGCAGCGCTGAATCACTGGACTGGCTGGCAAACAGCGTTTCAAAGGAAGTGACGGTCAGCATCATGGCCCAGTATTATCCCTGCCACCTCGCTTCACAGGAACCTGCTATCGCCAGGAAAATCAGCCTGCAGGAATACGGCCGGGTTGTAGAAACTGTCAATGAACTCGGCCTGGATAACGGTTGGATGCAGCAGATGGATTCCGCCGAATTCTATTTACCTGACTTCCGGCGCCCGGGACACCCATTCTCAATGTACCGGGAGGACCTGTAACTAAAGCCTGTCCTTCAGATCACGCCTGAAGATACCCCTGATAACGTTTCCACCCGCTTTGTTCCAGATCTCCTTTATCCTGGGTATATACATCAGGATGGGTATGGCCGTAACAACTATGGCATAAACAAACAAACCTGTATCTTTATACACAAACCAGGCGATCAGCCAGAAGGCGATATATGATATGGCATATGCAAAAGTCGGCCAGCGGGTAATCAGCATGAAAAACAGGAATGAACCGAGATATATCAGGTCGCCATAGGGCAGGGGCAGCTTGATGTAGCCGATATCAACCCAGTTCACCCAGGCCAGCAGGAAGGCCAGCACACCGATTGCGGTGGCGCCGCCTTTCCCTCCCTTGAACTTGAGGAATACCGGGAAATTGTGACCGGCGATAACAGCTATCCCTGCAGCCATCTCAACCGGGACCACCATGTTGCCCTCAACCACGAATAAACTCGTTGCAATCAGATATGCCATCCACAAAGACAAAATGCCCTTGCACACATCCGACACTAAAACCAGCATGCCCGGCCAGAAACCTATGGCATAAAAGGTATTCATGGCCCCCATGTTGTGGCTGCCGACCTGCCGGATATCAACCCCCTTGAAGGCACGACCGACCAGGTAGGCCGAGGGGATGGAACCTATCAGGTAACTCACGATAACCGATAATATGAACGCCAATACCGTATTCATCATTTTACTTTACCACCATAGCTATATTATAAACATAAATTGCGCTGAATGTGTGTACGCAGAACTACGTATTTCTTAAAAACTCAGGAACTGGTTCCTGGCAATCAGCGCCACTTCTCCGTGCTGGTTGGTGTAGGTTATTTCAACAGTAGTAAGCATGGTTGGTCCCATCCTGGTTTCCTTGCCCTCGATATTGGCGATTTTAATTACGGCAACCAGAATGTCGCCCGCGCCGACCGGGGCCTTGAATTCATATTCAACGCCCCCGTCCAGGTTCCCCCTGGGCGCCCCGGCGGCGATGAGTTTCTCCACTAACTGGAACATGTCAAAACCACTGGTAACCGGCCAACCGGTGAATGAAGGCGGAGCTTTAAGCCTGCCGAAACCGCTGCGCGCGGCGTACTCCACATCATTATGCATGGGGTTTGCATCACCGACCGCACCGGCATATCTCTGGATGGCGCCTCCTTCAACTTTATAAACCAAAGGCGGCTCAGCGGTGCCTATCAGCTTTTTTAAATCTTCTGTTAGAATAAATTCTGCCATCTGAGACCTCCGTAGCGGGGCATTACATACACTCTCAATGAAAGTATCGCTGGTTGACGAATGCGCCTTACGTTCAACCAGCGATACAGGGTTACAAGACTATTTTCTATGAATTACTATTTGGCCTTCGATGGTAAAGCCGTTAGCGCGCTGCCGGTGGTATTTTTCTCCCCTTTATCGTTCTCCACCCAGATCTCACATTCCACGAGGTTCTCATCGCCCTGAACAAATTTCTTGGTTACCTTGCCCTTGCACCACCAGGTCTCACCATCGTGCGGGTCATCAAAAGTCTTCATCTTGCGGGGGTAGTCCATACCGCGGTAGCGGCACGACAATTTCTTTAACCCGCCTTTTTCGCCTATCCAGTCCGTCATCAGGTTAACCAGCCAGGCCCTCTTCAAGAGCCCGTGCACGATCGGTTTGCCCACGCCGAGGCTTTTAGCGAAATCCTCTTCGTAATGCAAAGGGTTAAAGTCGCCTGATGCGCCGGCGTATTGTACCAGCATCCGGGTGGTGGCTATTTTTTTTAGCGCCGTGACTTCACTGCCGACTTCGACATCTTCGTAATAAAGCTGTTTAGCCATTATTCCTCCGCAAATTAATCAGTAGTCAGGTTAGAAATTCAGGAACGTATTGCGCGTAACCAGCGCAACTGCTCCCCTTTGATTTGTGAACGTGCTCTCAATGGTGGTCACCATGGTGGGCCCCATTTTTGTTTCACGTCCCTCAATTGCTGCGATCTTGATCTCCATTATCAGTATGTCGCCGTCACCGATGGGGGCAAGGAAGTCATACTCGACTCCACCATCCAGCAGACCCATGGGGGCGCCGGCGGCGGCAAGCTTCTCAAAAAGCTTGAACATATCGAAACCGCTGGCAATGGGCCAACCGGTGAATCCCGGCGGGGCCATGACACGCCCCCACTTGCTGTGCGCGGCATATTCGACGTCATTAAACAGCGGGTTGGAATCCCCCACTGCGCGGGCGTAGCGCTGAATCGCCCCTTCCTCAATTTTGAAGACAACCGGTTTTTCCTTCTGACCGATCAATTGCTTCAGGCCATCTGTTACAACAAAGGCGCCCATTTTATACCTCCTGATACCTTACTTGCCCACTATGCAAACGCTGACAACGTTCATTGAGGGGAAACCGCCCATATTGTGCGTCAGGCCAAGCTTGGGGTCTTTCAGTTGCCTTTTATCAGCCTTGCCCTGCAATTGTTTGTACATTTCATACATCATGCGCAGGCCGCTGGCGCCGATGGGATGTCCGAAGCATTTAAGTCCGCCATCAATCTGTATAGGCTGAGCGCCATCAAAATTGAAGCGTCCGGCCTCGATATCGTCTTTGACCTTGCCCCTCGGGCTGAATTGCAGGTCTTCCATGGTAACAGCTTCAGTGATCGAGAAACAGTCATGCACTTCGGCCATGCTTATTTCCTCACGGGGGTTCTTGATACCGGCTTCCTTATAAGCCGCCACACCGGCGCGGTAACCGGGTTCAACATGGGCGCCGTCCCACTTGGTGTACATCATCTCTTCACCCGAGGACACTGATATCGCCAGGGATTTGACAAATACGGGGTCCGGCCTGAATTTCTTGGCCATATCCGCCCGGCAGACGATGGCCGCGGCAGCCCCATCGCTGACGCCGCAGCAGTCGAAAAGCCCGAGCGGCCAGGCAATGACCGGGGCATTCATAACCTGCTCGGCAGTAATTTCCTTACGCAGGTGGGCCTTAGGATTAAGAGCGCCATTCCTGTGGCTCTTGGCCGAAACCTTGGCCAGCATCATTTTGCCGTCCTGGGGATTAAGGTTATATTTAGAAAAATACTTGGTGGCCATCATGGCGAATCCGCCGGGCGCAGTCACATTGAAGGCATTCAACGGCATCTTGTAGCCCATGCCGCCGGCCAGCGGCAACCCGCCATAGCCGGTATCCTTCAATTTCTCCATGCCCAGCGCCAGGCAGATATCATACGCTCCTGAAGCGACGCCATAGACAGCGCCGCGCAGCGCCTCTGAACCGGTGGCACAGAAATTCTCCACCCTGGTTATGGGGATAAAAGGCAACTTCAATGTGATACCGAGGGTTGTAGCGCCGCGGCCGACGCTGATATCGGGCATGTGTACGCCCCACCAGCCCGCCTGGATATCCTTTTTCTCCAACCCGGAATCCGCCAGGCATTCCACGAAAGCTTCCACCATGAGGTCCTGCGGACTGGCATCAAACCGTTCACCGAACTTGGTGCAGCCCATCCCGATTATAGCTACTTTATCTTTAATTCCTTCTGCCATTTGCGTTTTCTCCTTGCATTATCCTTATATTTACTCAGGCAACGATGGGCATGGCTTTCCAGCCGTAGTTCACAGCAGCGCGTTTTTCATCTGCAAACTTAATTCTGAACGCCAATTCTACCGGCATGCCTACCGATAGGGCATTAGAGTCACAATCTGTGAAATCCACACCGGCGCGTCCGCCGCCCTCAAAATCGATGAAGCCGTAGGATGCAGGCGGGTCGATGCTGGGGGCCAAAAAGTCACTGGTGTAGGTAAAGATAGTGCCCAGTTTATCAGTAAACTTGTATGGTTCCATCTGGTCCACGGCGCCGCAATCCGGGTTAGGGCATATCCTCTGCACCGGCCAACTCGGCGTACCGCACTTCTTGCATTTGCTTCCAACCATGCCGTAAATTTCCCTGTTTTCCCGTGAAACAATGGAGAATGAGGTAAACATCGTTTCCTCACCGCGTATCCCTATTTCACAGGGCATCAGCTTGCGGAAAGCGAGGTACTTCTCATAGCTGCCCAGGCCAACTTTATTGGCGAGGTTGCGCTTGACCGCTTTCTTGTCCTTGATGCCGGCTATTTTATCGGTTACCGTGAGGTACATGGCATCGCACCCCTGTCCAAAGCTGATGACCATGATCTTGTCACCGGCCTTGGCGTCTTCCAGTGCCGCCACCAGCATCATCATGGTCTGAGCCACACCGGTATCGCCGACGGTGGTGAGCATGGGCTCCTGCACCTGTTCCGGCGCCAACCCCAGGGTCTTGCCCAGCGCGGCATGCGCGCCCGTGAAAGCGCAGGCGTAGATGACTTTGGAGAAATCCTTGGCATTCAAATTATATTTTTTGACTAATCCGGCTGCTGCCTCAGGTATAAATTTCATGTAACCGGCGTCGCGGATAAAACGTTCCTCCCACATGTGTTCAAGGCGCTCACCTTCAAGGCGGCGGCGGTCAACAAAATCATGCGTAGTGCAATAAGATCCATCGATAGTGGCGATTACATCATCCTTTCCAATTAAAAAGGCCGTCCCTCCATCACCATAGGTATAATCGCCATTGCTGCCGACCTTGCTGACACGGCAATCGGCGGCTGATACCAGGCAATTATTCAGTGAACCTGCTGAAACCGCATCCACCGCCGCCAGAAATGCGGCTGTACCGGACTTG
>JBFYUA010000032.1:0-6144 GCA_041300305.1 Dehalococcoidia bacterium
CGGTCGTGCTTGAATAAATACATTCCAAGTAAAATCGCCGGGACCACCAAAATGAAAATATATACCCAGGCCTGCCAATAGTTTAAAGTCCCGGCAGGCAGGAAGAACATCAAACCCAGTACAGGGAAGAGAAATATGAAACGCAGGGCTATAGCTATAGCTAGAGATTTTGGTTTCAGTTCAGGCGACGTTTCACTCGATGTATTGGCCATCCAAATCTCCGGTTGCCGGTCGTCTACAGCTTGGTAACCAGCTTCTTGACGGCCAGGTTGAGGCCTTCGACGGACAGGTCGAACATGGGGAAGAGCTTGGCGATGACCTGTACGGTGGGGTAGCTGCGCAGAACGGTTTTTTCGGGGTTGAGCCAGACGCAGTGGCTGAAATGCGACCTGAATTGCCGCAACCTGTCGACACCTGATACTTTCTGGTAACCGTGGAAGTATATGTCGCCGAAGCGGTCCATCAGCTCCGAGGAGGCCATGCAGGCGTCGCCCACGAAGATAACCTTGTAATCAGGCTCAAGCACCTTGAGCAGGTGCTCGATCGGTTCGCCCCTCCTCTGCTGGATATCGGGATACAGCACGTCGTAAGGGCAGTTGTGGAAATAATAGTATTTGAACGACCTGAAATGGCTCAGCGAGTTGGCTGC
Organism: Dehalococcoidia bacterium; assembly: GCA_041300305.1. Classification (GTDB taxonomy): domain Bacteria; phylum Chloroflexota; class Dehalococcoidia; order GIF9; family UBA5629; genus CAIMUM01. Next base: position 650 of record JBFYUA010000032.1, read on the forward strand.
TGAGAAAAGCTGGCTGCACAGGTCGGCATACGGTTCCATCGAGCCGCCGGCGTCCATCAGCAGCAGCAGCTTGATGGCGTTCTTGCGCGGGCGCTTCCATTTGAACTCTATCTCGCCGGCGTTCTTGCAGGTGGCATCGATAGTGCGGTCGAGGTCGAGTTCATCTTCAGGCCCGGTACGGTTCAGCTTGCGCAACTGTTTCAGAGCGACCTTTATCTGCCGGATGTCCAGCGTGACATCATCGCGATAGTTGCGGAAATAGCGCTGCTCGGCTATGCGCACGGCGCTGCGCATGCCGCCCGGACCGCCCACCAGTATGCCCTGCGGGTTGCGGCCGGAGTGGCCGAAAGGCGAAGTGCCCCCCGTGCCTATCCAGTAATCGCCGCCGTCATGGCGCTCTTTCTGCTCCTTGAGGCGTTTCTCGTACTCCCTGAGCAGTTCCTCGAGGTCCATTTTCTTGAGGGCGGCTACCTCCTCGGGGGTCAGTTCGGGACGGTTCTTGGGGTCGGTCAGCCAGGCCATCAGCTCCTCGGTGAATTCGAGGGGAGGGGCAATGCCGTTGAAATACTCCTGGAAGGCCACGTCGTACTGGTCGAAATGCGTTTCGCTCTTGACCAATATGGCGCGCGCCAGGTAGTAGAAATCGCTCATATTGTGGATAAGGCCCTTGTCCAGCGCCTCCATCAGCACCATCCATTCGTTGATGGAGGTAGGGACCTTCCTTTCCTTGAGCTTATAGAAAAAGGGTGTGAACATGATAAGTTACAGCAGCGCTAAACTCAGTTGCCGGAAACGTTATACCCGCGCGTTTGCGGTTTCTTGCGGACGAAGTGGGTCACATAGTAGTCCAGGTCATTTTCCTTCTTGATAAGCGTGCCCAGGAAGGGGATTTCGCCGTCCTTTATCTTGCCGTCCAGGCCGCTGGCCATCAGCGCCTGTATCCAGTCGATCAGTTCGCTGGTGGAGGGCTTTTTGCGCAGGTCGTCCACCTTGCGCAGGCTGTAGAAAGTCTCCAGCGCGTCCCTGAGCAGGTTGCTTTTGATATTGGGGAAGTGTACCCTGACTATCTCCTCCATCAGGGCCGGGTCGGGGAACTCGATGTAGTGGAAGATACAGCGGCGCAGGAAGGCGTCCGGCAGTTCCTTCTCGTTATTGCTGGTGATGATCACCACCGGGCGGTGGACGGCGGAGATGGTCTCGTCGGTTTCGGGTATATAGAAGCTCATCTCGTCGAGTTCGTTGAGCAGGTCGTTGGGGAATTCCAGGTCGGCCTTGTCCACCTCGTCGATCAGCAGCACCACCTGGACCGGCGCCGTGAAGGCCTGTCCGAGCTTGCCCAGCTTGATATAGTGCTTGATGTCCGCGACATCCTTGCCGCCGAAACGGCTGTCGTTGAGCCTCTGCACGGTATCGTACATATACAGGCCTTCCGAGGCCTTGGTAGTGGACTTGATATTCCAGCGGATCAGTTCCTTGCCCAGTGATGAAGATATGCTGTGCGAGAGCAGGGTCTTGCCCGTGCCGGGTTCGCCCCTTACCAGCAGCGGCCTTTGCAGGACGATGGACACGTTGACCGCGTTTTTCAGGGAGTCCGAGATAACGTAATCGCTCGAGCCTTTGAACTGCTCGAATGGCTTGTGTGACATTGTGCTTCCTCCGGGAGAATCAGGGGTTCACAGTAAACCCCCCGGCCAGGTGAACCGGAGGGCAAGTTGCTGAAATCCTGAGCTTAATCCGCCTGAAATTTTAGATTATAGCAGGGTTAAAAGCAAATAAAGCGGAAGGATTGCCGCGGACTTCGGCCTCGCGATGACAGTGTAAAAGGCGGCCCCGCAATAACGGGTAAAAATGCCGCACATGATATAATCTCGGATTAATACCCGGGCATTCCCATGAAAAAATATTCGATTGAGTTCAGTTCGCCGGGATGCAGTGTTCCCTGTTCCGCGGGGTCAACCCTGCTCGATTGCTGCCGGGCCAATCAAATACCTCTAAGCAGTACGTGCGGCGGGCGGGGTAAATGCCACTCCTGCAAGGTGCGAATTGAGCAGGGAGCCGTAACCCTGCCCACCAGGAACGAACTCAAAATATTGTCCGCCGATGATTTAAAAAAGGGCTGGCGCCTGGCCTGCCAGGTGAAGCCTGCCGGTGACCTCAGGGTTTTCCTCCCCGGTGGAGTTAGCCTCAGTACTACCCCTGCATTCAAAGTGGAACTGCTGGCGGAGATAGCGCCGGATGCCGGGGGCAAACGCGCGGGTAAGGGATACGGGGTAGCTATCGACCTGGGGACTACCAAGATAGCCGGATACCTGCTTGACCCGGCGGACGGCAGGATAGTTATCAGCCATGCCGTGGCCAACCCCCAGGCCGTTTATGGTGATGACGTAATAAGCCGTATTACTTATGCCATGAATTCAACCGCCAAAGCCAGCCGGTTGAAAGATACGGTAACAGGAGCCGTTGACGATTTGATCTTTGACCTGTCGGCAAAGGCGGCGCTAAAAGCGGGTAACATTAAAGAGGTCACAATCTGCGGCAATACCGCCATGCACCACCTGGCGCTGGGATTGCCGGTCGGCCAGCTTGCGCAGGCGCCCTACCTGCCCTGGGTAAAGGACAGTGTAAATATCAGCGCCAAAGAATGGGGGCTTAAATCCGCGCCGGGCGCCGCTGTATATTTCTTGCCCAATATCGGAGGGTACGTAGGCGGTGACCACGTGGCGGTGCTGGCGGCAACCGGCGCCCTTAAAATGAGGGCCATTACCCTCATCATCGATATCGGCACCAATACCGAGATATCGCTGGCGGCCGGCGGCCATCTGACCGCCGTTTCCTGTGCTTCGGGTCCCGCGTTCGAGGGAGGCCATATCAGGTCCGGCATGAAAGCTGCCCCCGGGGCCATCGATAAAATTATTATTAGGCGTAACGAGGTCAAGTTCAAGACTATCGGTGGGGGCAGGCCGCTGGGAATCTGCGGGTCAGGGATTCTCGACGCAGTGGCGCAGATGTCAGGAGAGGGGATAATAGATGCAGGCGGCAGGATGGATAAAGGGCATCCGCTGGTGAGCGCCAGTGAGGGCAGGCTGCAGGTCCGGCTTGCCGGCAGTGAGGGACTGCTCAACGGTGGAGATATCGTCATCACGCAGGGAGACGTGCGTGAGTTGCAGTTGGCCAAGGCGGCCGTCCGCACAGGGATTAACGTCTTGCTGAAAGCTGCGGGAATTTCCGCGCCGGAAGTTAAACGCATAATTGTCGCCGGCGCCTTCGGCAACTACATCGATATAAAAAGCGCCATCAGTACAGGCATGTTTCCGGACCTGCCCCTGAGGCGTTTCAGCCAGGTTGGCAACGCGGCCGGCGCGGGCGCATGCCTTGTGCTGGTTTCCCGCACGGCCCGTGAAAGGACGGAGGAGACGGCGCGCCGGGTGGATTACCTGGAACTTGCCGACCGTCCTGATTTTATGGAACTATATGTTGAAGCCTTGAAAATCAGGCATTGATAATGGAGGTGAAAGTGTCCGCATCACCTGACAGGATGACACCGCGCGAACGCGTCCATGCTGCCGCCAGGGGGCTGCCGGTGGACCGGGTACCGGTCATGTACTGGTTCAATCCTCACCTGGCCTGCCGCCTGATGGCCGAATTTCAGCCGGCGCGAAACAGGGTCATGAATGCCGCCGCCGCTTACCTGTGGAAACGTTTCTACCGTGGTGGCGGGCTTGACGCCTCCGAATGGGTACGGGCCCTGCCGCACCTGCTTAACGAATATGCCAACGGCAGGTATGCGCTGGAACTGGGCGCGGACATGGTTATCGAACCCGTGGGCGCGGGCGGCAATATCCGGCGGCTTTATCACGAAAATAAGCGGCTCAGGGTGCTTGACGCTTACGGCAGCGTGCGCGGACTGGGAGGCATCTACATGGACGTAGTCAGGCCGGCCATTAAAGATGTCGCCGGACTGAAGGACTACAGGTTCCCTGATTTTTCGGATGACAAGCACTATGCGGCCATCCGGAAGCTACGGAAAGAGTATCCCGGCGCCAGCATCATGGTGGAGGACTTCGGTGTGCAGGACTTCTTCTCGACCCAGGTTTGGGCCATGCCGCCTTTCATGACGGCTTTATATGAATACCCTGAGGAGGTCAAGGATTTCCAGCGGCGTTTCGGCGATTGGTCCTGCGATTTAGCGCGGCGCGGCGTGAAGGCCGGCGGCGACGTTGTTTTAATTTACGACGACTATGGATACACGGACCACACCTTGATATCGATGAAGATGTGGAAGGAATTCACCTATCCGCACCTCAAGCGCATCATCGAGGTCGTGCACGACGCCGGGGCGCTGGCCCTGCTGCATTCCTGCGGTTTTCAAATGCCCTTCCTTGACCTTTATGTTGAGGCCGGACTGGATATCCTGCAGGCCTTCCAGCCCAAGGCCGGGAACGATTTCGCCGCAGCTTACGCTAAATACGGCGGCAGGCTGGCCTTTGCCACGGGCATTGACGTTCAGCAGGGCGAGCAGATGAGCGCCGCGCAGATGCGCGAAAGCATACTGGATAGCTACAGGACAGGCAGACTTCACGGGCGGCATATACTCAGCATGACACATATGCTGCAATACACCATGCCCGGGGAAAATATCAGGGCCATATTTGATACCGTGCGTGAGATACAGGCCGGGAAGCACGGTTAAATAAAGGGGGGGGGACTGTAATGGAAATCGGTGACCATTGGACTGAGATACAGAAGATATTTGAGGAAGGGTTTAAGATCTGTTTTCATTATGCGGTGGCCACGGTAAATCCCGATGGTTCGCCGCATGTTACCCCAATCGGGGGCCTTTACCTGCGGGATGACGAAACGGGCTTTTACTTTGAGGAGTTTCCCTCCAGGCTGCCTGAGAACCTCAAGGGCAATCCCCGCGTTTGTGTGATGGCCATCAACGCCGACAAGTTGTTCTGGGGCCGCGCGCTGATGGACGGCAAATTCCCATCCCCGCCGGGAGTCAGGCTGCTGGGGACCGCCGGCCAGTCCAGGGAGGGCACGCAGCAGGAAAAGGAGCTATTCCAGAAGAGGATGGGCTTTGCCCGCTCGTTGAAAGGCTACAAAATAATGTGGGAAGGCATGAGCCGCGTGCGTGACATAAAGTTCCACGCCTTTGAGCCCATCGAACTTGGCGCTATGATGGCGGGATTGGAATAGCGTGTTTTCGCGCGGTGCTATAATTCCCCGTAAATGGGCAGCAAAAGCAAAGTAAAAGTAATAGTGGGGATGAGCGGTGGCGTGGATTCGTCGGTGGCTGCCGCCCTGCTGGTAAAGCAGGGCTACCGGGTGACCGGCATGACCATGAAGACCGGGGGTGACACTGGGATTGAATACGGCGCAGGCTGTTTCGGTCCGGCACAGCAGGAGGGCATCGAAAGCGCCCGCAGTGTGGCCGCTAAACTGGGCATCCCATTCCACATAATTGACCTGTCAGGTGAATTCAATCAACAGAT
>JBFYUA010000074.1:0-8265 GCA_041300305.1 Dehalococcoidia bacterium
AAGCGGTGCTGGCCATCGACCCCGGCTACCGCACCGGCTGTAAAGTCGTCTGCCTGGACCGGCAGGGTTGCCTGCTGAGCAACACCACCATTTACATTGAACAGTCGGCGGCGGGCACGGAAAGCGCGGCCGCAGCCATCCGCGGCCTGGTTGAACGCTATGCCATTGAGGCCGTGGCCATCGGCAACGGCACTGCCGGGCGTGAGGCCGAGGCCTTCGTGCGCGGGTTGGGACTGCCGGAGGGCCTTCCCATCGTAATGGTCAACGAGAGCGGAGCGTCGGTTTACTCCGCCTCCGCAGTGGCCCGCGAGGAGTTCCCGGACCTTGATTTAACAGTGCGCGGCGCGGTCTCCATCGGGCGCAGGCTGATGGACCCCATGGCCGAACTGGTCAAGATCGACCCCGGTTCCATAGGCGTGGGTCAATACCAGCACGACGTGGACCAGGCCAGGCTCAAGGCCAGCCTGGGCGACGTTGTCATGCTCTGCGTCAACGAGGTGGGTGTCGAGGTCAATACCGCCAGCGTGCAGCTGCTATCCTACGTTTCCGGAATCGGCCCGGCGCTGGCCAAAAATATCGTTGATTACCGCGGCAAGAACGGGCCCTACCGCAGCCGGGCAGAGATAAAAAAAGTCCCGCGGCTGGGGCCCAGGGCCTTCGAGATGGCGGCCGGTTTCCTGCGCATCCGCGATGCACAGGACCCGCTGGACGCCAGCGCAGTGCATCCCGAGAGCTACGGGCTGGTGGAGCGCATGGCGCGGGACCTGGGCTGCGCTTCCGTCTCGGACCTGATAAGGCATGAGGAGTTGCGCCGCAAAATCGACCCGCAGCTTTACATTGGGGGTGGTGTGGGGCTGCCCACCATAACCGACATCCTGCAGGAACTGAAAAAGCCGGGCCGTGACCCGCGTGAGAAGTTCGAGATGTTCGCGTTTGACCCGGGCGTCAGCAAAATAGAGCATCTCGTCGCGGGCATGAGGCTGCCGGGTATCGTTACCAACGTGACCAACTTCGGGGCCTTTGTCGATATCGGCGTGCACCAGGACGGCCTTGTGCATATCAGCCGGCTCTCCGATACCTTTGTCAGGAACCCCGCCGACATAGTTAAGCTTAACCAGCGGGTCAGCGTGACAGTGCTGAGCGTGGATATCGAGCGCAGGCGCATTGTGCTTTCAATGAAACAGGCGCCTGATACATAAAAGGCCCCGTCCTCATTCGCTGTACTCCTTGGTTACGGTTGCCAGGTTCTGCGATGTTATCTGCAAGATGGCCGGTATCTGCGATATCAGCATGATCAATATGGCTGCCGCCACGGCTACAATCAGAGAGCGGTCCGATATCTCCGGCGGCGCCATGCTGATGACGTCCTCGGCGCTGCTGGACATGGCCTCGAAGAACTTAAGGCTGATGAACTTCCCTGCCGGGATCCCGATGGCCACGCCCATGGCGGCAATCATTATGTTCTCCAGCGAGATCATGAATGCGAGCGTCCCGTCACCCAGGCCCACCGCCCGCATGGTGGCCATCTCCCTGGCGCGCTGTGTCACGTTCACCATCACGCCGTTGAAGATGATGGCGGCGCCCAGCGCGGTGCCCATGGCCAGCATGATGCCGATCATCACCCAGAAAAAGCCCATCTGGTCGTTGATCATTTTGCGCGTGTCCGCCGTGAATTCAATCGATGATACCTGCGGTATGTTGTAGATCCGTTCAATCGTGTAGGGGTCGGGCGGCCCATCAAATTTGACCATCACGGCGGTGGCCGCGCCGCCGTCGCGTATCAGCTTCTGCACCTCCCGCAATGGCATGTAGGCCCGGCCCCCTATATAGGACCAGACGTAACCGATCAGCTTCTTGTCGGTCTCGCCGACTGTGCCCGTGAGGGGTTCCAGCCTGATGTTATCGCCGACCGCGGCTCCCAGCTTGTCCCTGTAAGAATAAGGCAGCAGTATGCCGTCGGCGGACACATCTATCCTTATGCCTTCCTGGGTGATAAGGTTGTACATCGTCGACTTTTCCGGCAGGCCCTGGATACTGGTGTCGATCTTTTTGTCCCTGTACCTGATGCGGTAGGGCGCGTCCAGCACCGCCTCCGCGGCGGCCACCCCTTCAATATGGCTGATCAGGCTGACGTTGGAGGCCGCACCCTCGCCCTGCAGGTGGACCATAGCGTCGTACTGCTCCACAATGTTGAACTGCCGGGTAAACATCTCTTCCACCGCGTCCACGAAGGCCATAGCGACCAGCACCATGATGATCGCTGATGCGATGCCCGTGGCCATAAAGAGGCTGCGTTTGAAATTGCGGAATATATTCCGTACCGGCATCTCGATAAAGTAGGGGAAGGGCCTGATGATGTACAGCAGCGGCTTCATGATCAGCCGGTTGCCGGAGGCGGGCGCCGGCGGCCGCATGGCTTCCGCGGGCTGGATGCGCATGGTCGACCAGGCGGGTAGAAAACCCGCGGCCAGGGGAATGAATATACCGGCGGCAAAGCCGCCCAGCAGCGTGCCCGCGTGGATCTCCTTGATAATGACGGGGATATTCAGCTGCGCCACGTACATTTCGGTCAGCCCGCTTCCCCAGGCATGACCGGCGATGACCCCGGTCAGGGACCCCACGGCGCCGACAATCAGCGTGAAGCCGAGATAGTGGAACATCACGGTAGCGCGTCCGTAGCCCATGGCCCGCATCAGCCCGATCTGGATGCGCTGGGACTCTATCAGCCGGTTCAGCAGCACGTAAATGGTCAGCGAGGCCATGGCCAGGAAGAGCAGCGGGAAGAGGAAGGCCAGCATGGCGAACTGCTGCAGGTCCTGCCTCAGCAGCTGCACCACCGGCAGGTTCTTTCGCTCGGTCATGTAAGCCGACCGGATGCCCTGGACGATGTCGATGCGGCGGTTCTGCACGTCCACCGGGTCGTCTTTGAAGGTCATTTTCTTGATGAAGTTACGTTCCAGGACGGCCCTGACCCCGGCCAGGACCCGGGCATGGTCGGCGCCGGGATCGACTGAAAAAGTTATCTCGTTGACGGCGCCTTCCATGTCGAATATCTTCTCTGCCTCGCGCAGCGGCATGAAGATGATCCCGAATGTGCGCGGCGTGGGCATCGGCTCCTGGGCGCTCTTGACAATCCAGATATGCTCCGGGCTCATCACGATGCCCCTGATGCGGAAGCCCGACCTGACCTGGTCATGTTCCAGCGTCAGCCAGTCCCCCGGTTTAAGGTTGTAGTAGTCCGCGAAATGCTTCTCCACCAGGACCTCGCGCCCGGAAGCGAGGCTGAAGTAGTTACCGACCTCAACCTGCACCATGTTGATGGCGGGCATGCGGTTTTCCGGCAGCGATATCACCCTGCCCGTAACCTTTTCACCACCCTCCTCACCCATGTCGATAAAAAGGTCCTGCACGATGCGTCCGGACGCTTCCACCCCATCGATCCCGTTGATGTCCTTCACCGCGTTGCTGCCGATGCGGTCCACCGAGATCCAGTAGTCCGCCATGTTGAGGCGGTCGTAGAAGGCGTCGTACGACCTGCTCAGGTTGAGGTAGGCCTCGAAGCAGGTGATGAATATAGAGACGCCCAGGAAAACGATCATGGCCACCGCGAGATACTGGACCTTGCCCTTCCAGATGTCGCGCAGCAGCTTCAGGTCGAGCCTGCGGATCTTTACCATTCCAGATCGTCCGGGTCCATGGGTTGGTCGTTGCGTGTTTCGCCCGCAATCCGGCCGTCGCGCATCCTGATCAGCCGGTCGGCGATGGCCCCCACAGGGGCGTTGTGCGTGACCACGACGATGGTCTTGTGCCTGGTCTGGTTGAGCGTGCGCAGCAGCTTGAATATGCGTTTCCCCGTCTCGTAGTCCAGGCTGCCGGTTGGCTCGTCGCAGAGTATCACCGGCGGGTCGGTAGCCAGTGCCCGGGCTATGGCCACTCGCTGGTTCTCCCCGCCGGACAATTCACCCGGAAAGTGGTTCATGCGCTCGTTCAGGCCCACCTCTCTGAGCAGCTGCTCCGCGGGCATGGGGTTCCCGGCCAGCTCGGCGGCGAATTCCACGTTTTCCCTGGCGGTTAAAGTGGGTATCAGGTTGAAGAACTGGAAAATGAAGCCGATCTGGTGGCGCCGGTAGCCGGTCAGTTGGGACCTGCTCATGGTGGAGACGTTGATGCCATTGACTTCGATCTGGCCGGAGGTTGGCTTGTCCAGCCCGCCGATCAGGTTGAGCAGCGTGGTTTTCCCCGAGCCACTGGGTCCCAGCAGCACGATGAATTCACCGGGGTACACCTCGAGGGAGACCTTGTTGAGGGCCACCACCTGGGTGTGGTCCATACGGTAGATTTTCGAGACGTCCGTCAGTTTAACGCTGGGATCCATACACGCATCTCCTTACTGTGCATTTCCCTACAATCCCTGATAAGTATCCTCCCGTCTTGCGGCTACTTTCAACACGGTGACCAGACGGGTTTTATCGTCTATTCCGTATACTGCCCTGTACTGCCCGATCCTGATTCTCCAGAGGCCCTTACCCCGTAATTTCTTACACCCCGCCGGCCTTGGATCATTTGCCAGCGCATCGACGGCCGGGGCAATCTCTTTTTGCGCCGCTGCGGGCAGTGCCAGCATCTGCTTTTGAGCGGTGCGGACGATCTCCAACCTATAGGCCAAGGTGTTCCTTCTTGAAGGTTTCCCAGTCCATTGCATCCCCTTTTTCCTGGAGAGCTTTCAGTCCATCCCTGATATCTTCCTCATCCTCTATATGTTCGTAGATCAGTTCCCGGACCACGCCGGCAACCGAAGTCTTACGTTTAAACGCCAGAAAACGCAATACTTCATATTCGTCCGGCCGCAGGCTTATAGTCGTCCTTTTAAAGCTGTCTTTAACGCCAGCCATATTTCACCTCCATTAATAGCAACATTATCATCAAAACATCAAAATGTCAAAACAACACGGCTAAACATCAAAATACCCTGAGAGTCCCGACCCCGTATCTGACCGGATTGCCTTTCGTCCGTCTTTCTGATAGTCTTTCCGCTATGCCGGAACGCATCGCAGAGGCCGTCAAAGCCGCCTGCCGGTCGGCTATAAAACCATAAGCCGCCGATAGAATGAACTATTTTTACTCGTTGCTGGGGTCGCTCTTTATCCTGGTCGCGCTGGTCCTGCTCACGCTGCTGCTAAGAAAGTGTTCAATACTCTCTGCTGAACACCAGACGCTTTTCTCAAAACTGGTCACCGACTTTGCCCTGCCGGCGCTGATATTTTCGACTCTTTCCCGGCAGGCGATAGATATCCAAAAACTCCTGCCTGCGCTAAACATGACGGGCACCATCCTGATTGCCTGCTCGCTGGGCTTTGCCGCCGGCAAGCTGTTAAAAATGGACAGGAAATCCCTGGGCGCCTTCGTCCTGGTATCCGGCTGGGGCAGTTCATCCACCCTGGGTTACGCCCTGATCATGCAGTGCTTCGGCAACAACCCTGAGGCCATGGGGGATGCACTGATAATCAGCGAATTAGGGGCGGGTGTTCCGTTGTTCCTGCTGGCCATCCCCTTTGCCATGTATTTCGGCAGGGAGCATGCGGATGAGCGGGATATGCTGGCTTCAGTGGCGGAGTTTTTCCGCTCCCCGATGTTCATTGCCCTGGTGCTGGGCATCGCCTTTTCATGCGTTAAACTGCCCCAGGAAAATATCGTGGTGAAAACGATTTACAGTCTGCTGGGTATAATCGGCGATTCCATCGAGATTTTTACCGCGTTTGCCGTGGGCTTGATGCTTCAGAAGATACCTTTCAGGCGGATGTTGCCGCCCATTGCCGCGCTGTTCGTCATCAATTTGATAGCTGAGCCCCTGTTAGCACTGGGAGGGGCGCATTTATTCGGCTTATCACGGCTTGAAGATCAGGTACTGGTACTGGAGGCAGCCATGCCCGCCGGCGCCATTGCAGCGGTGGTTGCCGCGCGCTACGGTTGCAATGGAGGTCTTGCTTCAGCGCTGGTTATCGCGATGTATGTGCTAAGCCTGGGGACCATCCCGCTCATCTATTTATTGACAATCAGCATATAGTGCATAGCTGCCCCCATTGCCTTTCGTCCCTCTTTCTGATAGTCTTTCCGCTATGGCAAAATTAGATCACCTCTTCTCCCCCATCAAGATAGGCAGCATGCAGCTTAAAAACCGCATCGTACTGCTGCCCATGGCGCTCTATGCAAATAACGGCTATCCGTCCGACCGCCAGACCAGGTTCCTGGTGGAGCGGGCGCAGGGTGGGGCCGGCGCGGTCTGCATGCCGATCAATCCCCTGCCTAAAGGCTTTGAATTCAGCGGTAACATGACCTGCGACCTCACTGAAGACATTTATGTAAAGCCGCTCCGGGAGCTGGTTTCGCGTATACACGATGCCGGGGCCCCGGTGGTCGGCCAGCTCATCACTCTGGTGTTTTGGCGCAGGGATGGAACGTCCCCGATAGAGATTGTCGGCCCTTCCGAAGTGGCCTTGCGTCCCAGGGCGCACAAACCCCGCGCCCTGACGGTTGAGGAGATACACCTCTTCACCCGCCAGTACGCCGAGGCCGCGCAGCGGGCCAGGGAGGCGGGATTTGATGCAGTAGAGATCATGGGCGGCATCGGTGGCACCATCAGCAGGTTCATGTCCCCCATCGCCAACCGGCGGACCGATGATTACGGCGGCAATTTTGAGAACAGGATGAGGTTCCCCCTGGAGATAATGGAGAAGTGCCGGGCGGCGGCCGGGCAGGATTACACCTTCCTGTGGCGCTATTCCGGCCATGAATTCTTCGATGGTGGCTACGGTGTGGAGGAGGCCTGTGAGATAGGCCGCGCACTGGAGAAGTCCGGGGCCGGCTGGCTGAATTTACAGGTGGGCTGGCACGATACTTCGGTCCCGCTGGTTACCAGGGAAGTGCCGCAGGGACACTTTGTCGATATCGCCGCGAAGATCAAGCGTTCCGTCAACATCCCCGTTGTCACCGGTTACAGGATCACCGACCCGGAGATGGCCGACCGCATCATAGCGGAGGGGAAAGCCGACCTGATCGGCATGGCCCGTGCCCTGATCAGCGACCCCGATTTGCCCAACAAGGCGCAGGCCGGACGGTTCCACGCCATAAACAGGTGCATCTGCTGCTGCCGCTGCCTGGACCAGGGGCTGGCGCAGCACAAGCCGGTTGAGGTATGCAGCGTCAATGCCAGGATGGGGGATGAGATATTGACTGATATCCAGCCGGCAAGCCGTGCTAAGAAAATCCTGGTCATCGGCGGCGGGCCCGGCGGGATGGAAGCCGCCAGGGTAGTGGCGCTGAGGGGGCACAAAGTGACGTTGTGGGAGAAGTCAAACCGGCTGGGAGGAATGCTCCACCCTGCCGGTGTCCCGGCCAACAAGTGGGAGATCGGCTACCTTATCGACTACCTGTCCAACCAGCTCAAGGATTTAGAAGTAAATGTCGTCCTCAACAAAGAAGCCGACATCAATTCCGTCATTAATGAAAAGGCCCACGCCGTTATCCTGGCCACAGGTTCAAAGCCGTATATCCCGCGCATACCGGGCGCCGATAGGGCGGAGGTGATAACATCCCTGGAGCTATTGAGCGGGGAGAAAACGGCGGGTGAAAAAGTCGTCGTCGTCGGCGGCGGGACCATAGGCTGCGAGATCGCCGAGATGCTGGCATCCGAAGGCAAAAGGGTGACCGTACTGGAGATGCTGCCCAGGATAGGGATGGACATCGGGCCCACCGAACGCTTCATCATGCTTTCCTCGCTGAGGGAGAAAGGTGTTTCACTTCAGGTGAATACACAGGCCACAGGGATAAGCGCCGCCGGAGTGGAAGGCGCCTGCGAAGGTGTTACCAGGTTGTTCGAAGCGGACACCGTTATTATTGCGGCGGGCATGCAGTCCGATAACGGCCTGGCCGCCGCCCTGGCGGGCAAGCTGCCCGGGGTCTACTCCATCGGCGACTGTGTTCAGCCAAAACGCATCGGCGAAGCCGTCAAAGACGCCTACAGGGTAGCTTTAAGGCTATAAATTTTAAGGTTGCGCTGGTTATTAATATTGACGTTTGTCCCAACGGGGAGCAGTATAGAGGGACAATCAGTAGAAAAAGCTATTAAAGGCTTTACAGCAGGGGAGCATCGATAAGCGCGCATATTTTGCCGGCCTAAGAGACCTGGGGCAGGTGATGTGGTTATCGCCGGATGTTATGGCTGAGCTGATAAGATTGGCCGAGGAGACAGAGAAATGATGAAAAAAG
>JBFYUA010000107.1:0-6424 GCA_041300305.1 Dehalococcoidia bacterium
GGTGGCAATCCTGTTCGTTAGTGACCAATATGCGTACCGTAAAAGAAACGTCCGAAATCATGCGGCGTGTCCGTTCTAAGGATACGGAGCCGGATATGCTATTTCGCAAAGCTCTATGGTCTCATGGTTTTAGATACAAATTGTATGATGCCGCACTGCCGGGTAAACCTGATCTGGTATTACCTTCTCGGAAAATAATTGTTTTTGTTGACGGCGATTTTTGGCACGGTCACCAATGGCGATTACGCGGGCTAACGTCGCTCGATGCGCAATTCACAAATGTAAAAAATACGAAGTATTGGGTCAATAAAATTAGCCGTAATATGGATCGCGATTGTCAAAATGTAACGAGACTGCTGTCTGAAGGCTGGACGGTAGTACGTTTTTGGGAATCAGAGATAAAAACGAATTTGGAGAAATGTATAAGTTTGACGTTGAATGCGATCAACAATGGTCATCTGAATTACGCTAATTCGACAGTTACCCATAAGACATTTGCGGAGTTTTTTGCAGGAATAGGCCTGATGAGAATGGGATTGGAGAGACATGGTTGGTCGATTCGTTTTGCGAACGACATAGATCCCTTGAAACGTGAGATGTATGAAAATAATTATTATGAATCGGAAGACATATTTATACTCGGTGATATTCATGCTATTTCCGGAAACGTGGTTCCGCCGGTAACTCTCGCAACGGCTTCGTTTCCATGCAATGACCTATCCCTGGCTGGATCGAGATCTGGGTTGAGCGGCAAGCAATCTTCAGCTTTTTGGGGATTTATGCGGATTCTTTCAGAAATGAAAGAGCGACGTCCCCCGATTGTGTTGATTGAGAATGTTGTTGGATTTCTGACTTCGAATCACGGAAAGGACCTGGAGGAGGCCTTGACGGCTCTCAATACACTGGGATACCAAGTTGATGCACTTATATTAGATGCGGCGAATTTTGTTCCACAGAGCAGACAAAGGCTATTTATAATTGGTGTTCTATTTCCTGGCGACGGTAGTGAATCTCAAAATATAAATGAAAACCATCAGTTTTATGGGAGCAATACACGGCCAAAAGCGCTGGCAGATTTCATTTTGCTTCACCCGAAAATAACATGGCGTTTACGTAAGTTGCCAAACCAACCAACAAGGACTATCAGGTTTGAGGATATTATTGAAAACACGGATGATGGTTCCGAAGAGTGGTGGAGTGACAGTCGTATCAATTACCTGTTGAACCAGATGAGCGCAAAACATCGAAATATGGTTGAGCAAATGATGAATAATCCATATTACTCATATGGAACAATATTTAGACGTGTCAGAAACGGCAAGTCAATGGCAGAATTGAGAACTGATGGGTTAGCGGGTTGCTTGCGTACCCCAAGGGGTGGGAGTGGACGACAAATATTATTCAAAGCCGGAGACAGCAAATGTTTTGCCCGGTTGCTTAACCCCAGGGAATGTGCGCGTTTAATGGGGGCAGATGGCTATGAGGTCGCAGTACCATTGAACCAAGCTTTGTTTGGCTTTGGTGATGCGGTCTGCGTACCCGTAATAGAATGGTTAGCAAACTACTATTTGAATCCCCTTGTAAATGAGCTTAGCAGAGGAGTTATATTGAAGCCGCAGGTTGAGGTTGATAATGGAATCAGATGTAATTGATCGGGCGCTACGCATATTCGGCACATGGTTTTACCAGTTGAAGATACACAAGGTATCCGAAGGACCCGCCAGGGGAACAATAGCTGCGGCTTTACTCATACTGGATAAATTACAGGACGATTTCAATTTAGATTTAGATTCGTATCGAACACAAAAGGGTCAATCTCAGATTGCGGGTCTGAGTGCCTCTGCTATTGCTGGCATTTTGAAAAAATTTGGTGAAACGCGACCCTTTCTAAGGGAAGGTGGTCGTACCAATAGGGGTGGCGCAGGAGACATGGGACGAATGTTACAGTCAATTGCTGAAATGGGATTGGATAAACTGACAAAACGTTGGCGCAATCTGGTACTGAAAAGGCTACAGCAATTCTTGGTGGAAAGGATTGAGGATTTCCATAATCGGAAGGTACTCAAGGTTCTATATGATCCTTCTTTCAGTACTTGGCAATTTATTCATAATCTCTTGAAAGTGGCTGGTGACAGAGGTAAAGAGGGGCAAATTGCACAATACTTAATTGGCGCCAAGCTACAATTGAGATATCCTGGTATTGATGTTGAAAATTATTCTTCCAGCACCGCTGATGAGCAGCTAAAAAGGAGGGGTGATTTCCAGATCAACGATACGGTATTTCATATTACGGTATCACCGATGCAGGCAATCTTCGATAAATGTAAGTCAAATGTTGATGAAGGATTTAGCGTATATTTGCTGGTTCCTGACCGTGTATTGGCTGCTGCCAGGGGCAACGCTGAAATGCATCTGCCAGGGAAAGTATTTGTGGAGTCAATTGAATGCTTCGTGGGCCAAAATATTGAGGAACTCTCCGCATTTTCACGGCGCCGACTCGTTGGTGAATTTCGGCAACTGCTTGAGATTTACAATCGCAGAGTCGATGATATTGAATCAGATAAATCTCTGCTGATAGCAATTCCTGCGAATATGCAGGACTGAACTGTTCATATTTTCCCTTTCTCTTTGTCCGTATCCTTCCCAAACCCCTCCTCCTTCAGTGTATCCATAAGCCGCGATGCCCGCGGGAAGCCGATCTGCAATTTCCTCTGTAAAAACGAAGCGGATATTTCCTTGGATTCGATGGCAAGCTGGCGGGCCTTGTCGAGCAGTTCGTCCTCGGCGGGCTTCTTGCCGTCGGCGCCGGCCTGTGCCATGTCCTCGAACCTGACGGACTGCGCCTCCTGGCGGCGCTGGCCGGCCCAGAAGGTGACCAGCCTCTCGATCTCCGCGTCGCCCACCATGGTGCCCTGCAGGCGCTTGGGCTTGGAGGCGTCCTGCGGCACGTAGAGCATATCGCCCCTGCCCAACAGCTTCTCGGCGCCGGCCGAATCTATAATGGTGCGGGAATCCACCTGCGAGGTCAGCGCGAAGCTCATGCGCGTGGGGAAATTGGCCTTGATCAGGCCGGTGACCACGTCCACCGAGGGACGTTGCGTGGCCACGATCAGGTGAATGCCGGTGGCGCGGGCCAGCTGGGCCAGGCGGCAGAGTGAATGCTCCACCTCGTCGAAAGCCGCCATCATCAGGTCGGCTAATTCGTCGATGACCACCACTATATAGGGCAGGCATTCGGACGGCTGCCTGTTTTTGTTGTAGTCCTCAATGTTGCGCGCCTTGACGCCGGAGAAACGCTTGTAGCGGTTGTCCATCTCGGCATTCAGCCAGCGCAGGGCCATGACGGCCTTCTCTGTATCCACCACCACCGGTGAAACGAGGTGGGGGATGCTGTTGTAATTGACCAGTTCCACGCGCTTGGGGTCCACCATCACCAGGTGCACGGCGTCCGGCGTGTTATTCATCATCAGGCAGCAGATAACCGAGTTGAGGCAGACGCTCTTGCCGCTGCCTGTGGCGCCGGCGATCAGCAGGTGGGGCATTTTGGCCAGGTCGGCCACGATGGTCTCCCCTCCCGCGCCCTTGCCCAGCGCCAGGGCCAGGCGCGATTTGGCCAGCATCTTCTGGAAGGCCGTGCTCTCCATCACCCCGCGCAGGCCGACCGAGCCGAAAGTGGTGTTGGGCACCTCGATGCCTACCATGGATTTGCCCGGCACGGGCGCCTCGATCCGTATGCTGGGCGCGGCCAGCGCCAGGGCCAGGTCGTTGGCCAGCGAGTTGATGCGCTCGACCTTGACGCGCGTGCGGCCCACTTCTTCCTGCCTGCTTGAGACGTTGCCGTCGCGGTCCTTCTCCCGCACCTCTTTAAACTTGCGGTCCCAGCCGGGCTCGACGCCGAACTGCGTGACCGTGGGTCCGCGGTTGACCTCGATAACTTTGGCCTCCACCCCGTAGCTGGCCAGCGCCTCCTCGATGGTGTCCTTGCGTTTCTCTATCTCGCCGTCGCTGATGACGGTTTCGGCTATCTTGTCCAGGATACTTATATTGGGCAGCGACCATCCGCCCACGGTTATGCCCGAACGCAGCCTGTCCATCACGCCGGTATCGGTGGGGGCGGCGGGCTCATCGGGTTTCTCCGCTTTAACAGGCTGTTCTTCTTCAGTCTCTGTTACGGCGGGCACGGCCTTTTTCCGGGCGTTGGCTTCCTTGACGGCTTCCGCTATCCCGCCGACCGCCCCGGCCGTCCCCTTCGCGGTGCGTTTAAAAAGCCCCAGCGTCCACTCCGGCGCAACCAGGAAGGTGCCGAGGATAACCAGCGCCAGCAATATCAATATGCCCGTGAGCAGCGAACCGGTAACGATGGCCTGCCCGATATAGCCGCCCAGCGTCACCTGCGCCAGCAAACCGTGACCGGACGGACGCAGGAAAGACAGTATGCCCCAGGCCGCCGTCATGAAGAGCGCGGCGGCTAAATAGTAGTTCCAGTGGCGGGTTAGAGACGACGGGCGGCCGATGATGACGATCAACCCGATGATGGCTGTTATCACGAAGACCACGCCCAGGCCCATCAGCCTGACGATATTGGCGCCAACCTTATCGAGGGCGGATGAGATGTCCCCGCCCAGTTCGCCCATGGCGCGGGCGATCAGCGGCCAGAATGCGACCAGCAGGCAGACCGCGGTAACGAAGATAATGGCCAGCAGTACCGGCGGTGAAAAAAGGAAATTCAGGACAGGATTGCCCGCGCCTTTGCCGGCTTTCTTCTGCGATGATTTCTGGTTAGTGTTCCCCCTGCTTTTCCTGGCGGGCATAGCTTTATTCCACTATACCTCGATAGCAGTTGTAATTATCATGGGGCGGCGCTTGGTTTTCTCGTAGAAGAATTTGCTCAGCGTCTCCTTGACCCGGGTGTGGATCGCTCCCTGCTCGGTGTGATGCCCCTTGCCCAGCGTGCCGGCCACCAGCGCAATTCCCTCCTCGATGACCTTACCGTCGTGCTCGGCGTCCACGAAGCCGCGCGATACGATATCGGGACTGCCCACCAGTTTGCCTTCCTTCTTGTCCAATGCCACGATGACTACCACGATGCCGTCGCGCGACAGCATCCTGCGGTCGCGCAGTATCACGTGCGCGTGGCGCCCCAGCACCAGCCCGTCGACGTACACGTTGCCGTAAGGCAGACGGCTGACGATGCGGGCCTTCTCCCCGTCTATCTCCAGCACGTTGCCGTTGTCCATCACGAAGATATTGCCCTCGGGTATGCCCAGGCTTTTAGCCAGGCCGGCGTGGATGACCAGGTGGCGGTACTCGCCGTGGATGGGGACGAAGAATTTGGGCTTGGCCAGGGTCATGAGCATCTTGAGCTCCTCCTGGCTGCCGTGGCCGTGCACATGCACGTTGGAGCGCGAGCCGTAGATCACATTGGCGCCCTGGCGGAAGAGGCTATCGATGGTGCGGTTGATCAGCGACTCGTTGCCCGGGATGGGCGTGGCCGAGATGACCACGGTATCGCCCTGGTGGATGCGTATCTCCGGATGGTCACGGTTGGCGATGCGCACCAGCGCCGAGGTCGGCTCGCCCTGGCTGCCGGTTGTGAGCAATATGGTCTGGCTGTGGCTGTACTTTTTGAGGTCATCGACATTACATAATACCTGGCCCGGGTCACGCAGGTATCCCAGTTCCAGCGCCATCTTGGAGGTATCGCGCATGCTGCGACCCACGATGAAGACATGGCGCTTGTGGTGTGCGGCGGCGTCGATGATCATTTGTATGCGTGATATCAGCGATGAGAAGGTGGCGATGATGACCCGGCCGGGCGCGTCGCCGATGATGTGGTCCAGGGTCTGGCCGACGATTTTCTCCGACGGTGTATAGCCGGGCAGTTCGCTGTAGGTGGAATCGGCCATCAGCAGCAGCACGCCCTCGTTACCCAGTTTGGCCAGCTTGGAAAGGTCGGTGGGGCGCCCGTCCACGGGTGTGTAGTCTATCTTGAAATCCCCGCTGTTGACGATGGCGCCCAGCGGCGTATAGACGATCAGCCCTACGGCGTCGGGGATGCTGTGGCAGACGGGGAAGGCCTCTATCTTGAAATTGCCCACCTGGAAGCGCACTCCGGGGGTGATCAGCCTGAGCCTGGCCTTGATCAGCGAGCGGTGTTCCTTGAGCTTCACACCTATCAGTCCCTGCGTGAGCCTGGTGGCATAGATGGGCAGGTCGAGCTGCGGCAGAATATAGGGGAGGGCGCCGATGTGGTCCTCGTGGCCGTGCGTGATGACGATGCCGCACAATTTGTCCTTATTCTCCAGCAGGTAGGTGATGTCGGGGATGAGCAGGTCCACCCCCAGCATCTCGTCCTCGGGGAACATCATGCCGCAGTCGATGATCAATATGTCGTCGCCGTACTCGATGGCCATCATGTTCTTGC
>JBFYUA010000139.1:0-6789 GCA_041300305.1 Dehalococcoidia bacterium
GAAAAGAGCGACCAGTATATTGGGCAGCAACAACGGGTCAAGGTTGGTCATGACTTTCTCCCCAGCCTGCCGATCCATGACTGAGGCTGCGGCCAGCTTCTAAAATAGGAATAACGTTTCATAGCGAGAACAGATGTGTGCAGAATGCCGGCGCCGAGCAGTGGCAGCCTGTACCTGGCGATGAAAGGGTCCGGCAGGAGCATGAGGATAATCAGGAAAATAGTCATGCCCACCACAGAGGCCCAAACCCAATTTTTCTGGATAACGAACATGAACCCGATACACGATGCCATGATTACCGGCCCCAGCCAGCCCGTCAGGCCCAGCCAGACGCCGTAGGTGGTAGCCATGCCCATGCCACCCCTGAAACGCAGGAAGGGGGAAAAAGCGTGTCCCACAACCGGGGCCATTGCCACAGCAGCCAGTTCCCAACCGGCTATTCCTGATAACATTTGCGAGAGCCACACAGGCGCAGTGCCTTTAAAGGCGTCCAGCAGCGCTGCTATAACGAAGAGCGTCCTGCTGCCCGCCCTCGCTACGTTGGTGGCCCCGGGCGCCCCGTCGCCGAACCTCCTGATATCCTTGTGCAGGAGCAGTTTCCCTATCCACAGGGAGAAGGGTAAAGAGCCGAGCAAAAACCCGGCAGCTATCCAGGCTGCGCTAATCATCGGTTAATTATTATATAATTATCCCGTGAGGTTTGTCAGCCGTCTATTGGATGCCTGCCGCAGGAACCGCAGCCTGCTTTGCGTGGGCCTTGACCCTGACCCCGCCAAATTGCCGGTCAAGGATGTCTTCGAGTTCAATAAGGCCATCATCGACGCCACCGCCGACATGGTGTGCGCCTACAAGCCCAACCTGGCTTTCTACGAGGCGCTGGGCGTGCGCGGCCTGCAGGCTTTGAAAAAGACCGTAGCCTATATCCCCGAAAATATACCTGTCATTGGCGACGCCAAGCGCGGCGATATCGGCAATACGGCGATAGCCTATGCCCGGGCGCTCTTCGGCTATTATAAATTCGATGCCGTTACACTCAATCCTTACCTTGGGTACGACTCTATTGAGCCTTTCCTTGACTATAAGGACAAGGGGGTTTTTGTGCTCTGCCGCACCTCCAACAGCAGCGCCTGCGATTTTCAGGACCTGGTGGATAATTTCGGCATGAAGTTCTACCAGTCCGTGGCACTGCGTGCCGGGGACTGGAATACCGAGGGCAACGTGGGACTGGTGGTGGGGGCCACTTACCCAGAGGAACTCAGGGAGATAAGGAAGCTCTGCCCGGAGATGCTGCTGTTGATACCGGGCATCGGCGCGCAGGGCGGCGACCTGGAGTCGTCGGTCAAGTATGGCGTCGATGGCAATCAGGAAAAGGCAGTTATCGTGGCCGCGCGCCAGGTGCTTTATGCTTCTAAAGGGGCCGACTATGCGCAGGCGGCGCGCAAAGCTGCCGGAGGATTGCGGGACATCATCAACAGGCACCGCGGCATTTAGCGGTCTACACGGAGTAGTTGATGGCTGAGATAATCAGACCCTCTATGCGCACCATCTTTCACATAGACCTGGACGCCTTTTTTGTCACGGTGGAGCAGGTGCTTAATCCGGCGCTGCGCGGCAAGGCAGTTATCGTGGGCGGTAGGCCGGAAGGCAGGGGTGTAGTGGCAGCGGCCTCTTACGAGGCGCGTCAATACGGGGTGCACTCGGCCATGCCCCTGGCCAGGGCCAAACGGCTCTGTCCCCGGGCGGTTTTTCTAACCGGCAATTATCACAAGTACGTTGAGTTTTCCCACAGGTTCATGCAAATACTCGGTGACTATACACCGTCTCTCCAGCCGGGTGGACTGGACGAGGCCTATTTAGATGTGACGGGATGCGAGAATTTCGGTTCCTGGCGCAGCCTGGCCATGAAGATAAAGCAGCGCACCACGGAGGACACAGGACTGGTGGCTTCCATCGGAATCGCCCCCTGCCGGGTGGTCGCCAAGGTGGCTTCTGACTATGGCAAGCCGGATGGCCTGATAGAGGTATTGCCCGGGGAAGAGAGGGTCTTCCTTGCTGCCCTGCCGGTGCGCAGGCTGCCTGGCATCGGGGAAAAGACCGCTAAAGTGCTGAAAACCATGGGTATTGAGACTATAGGCCAACTGGCAGATATTCCGGATGCGTCGTTCCGCAGCCGTTTTGGCGAGGGCATGGCCTGGCTGCAGAGGCATGCGCGCGGGAGAGATGACAGCCCGGTAGAAGCGTACGGCGAAGCCAAATCCATCAGCCGGGAAACAACCTTCGAGAAAGACAGCATGGACATGGCCTTCCTCAAAGCCAATCTGCGCTATTTCGCCGAGAAATTGGGCGCCGAATTAAGGGAGGGGGGTAAAAATGCGAGGACGGTGACCCTCAAGATCCGCTACAGCGATTTTGAAACCGTTAACCGCAGCAGCACGGCAAAGGAGAGCACTAATCTCGATGATACCATTTTTCAGTCCGCAGTCAGGTTGCTGGAAAAAACTTTGGGGAACCGCTTCAAACCGGTCCGGCTCATCGGGTTGGAGGTATCGCACTTTACCGGCGGGGAAACGCAGCTGTCTTTTTTCGATGCCGAGTCCAAACGGCTGGAGCAGCTTGACCGTGCTATCGACCGGGTGCGCGACAGGTACGGCTTCGACGCTATCCAGACCGGCTATACACTGGAATTGAAGCAAAAATACGGTGGAAAAACCAGGGACAGCTAATATAACACGCAGCCTATAACAGCGGATTGACTGCCGTTATGCCAGAGTATTTCTTAAAGTCAGACACATTGGCGGTGTAGATAGTTCTCACTCCGTTTTCCAGCATGGTAGCCACTATCTGAGTGTCAAAGATTTCCGTGCCGTTTATCTGATGGCGGATTGCCATATCAAGTGTAAGTTTGATGGTACTATCTTTTAGATATAACAGGTAGATATCGGACTCCATATATGAATTTATGGCATCTGACGCTTCAGTGGGGGTTAGCGGGCGCCTGAATTTTCTGGGGTTTGTTACCGTTGCGAAGAATTCGCACAATATTTGAGGCGACATGCAGGTTTTCAGTGTTCCGGCACCTATTTCTTTGATCAAGGATGCGGCTGACAGATGGCTGGCGCTATCAATGTTAATGGCATATACAAGTATATTGGTATCAAGAAAAACCATGCTTCCCATTATATATCCGCATAAATGTCTTTGCGGGAATACGTGTCCCGGCTTCCTCCCATGTGGTAGGCTTTCAATACGATCGGTTTACCGTGCTTCTTACCGGCCGCAGCAGCGGATGCGGCCTCTTTTTCCCTGAACCACTCTTCCAACCGGTCTTGTGGGATGCGCCACCTGCCGTCGATCTTTACGGCTGGCAGTAGTCCCTGTTCCGCCTTGCGGGTGATCGTTTCAATCCTCATGCGCAGCATCTCCGCGACCTCTTTTGTAGTAAGCAGCTTTTGCATCCTTGTTCTTCTCCCTGCCGTAATAAACATTTACCCCAACGGTATTTAAGTGATTATAAGGCATTATTCATAATAAAACAAGTAATATGAAAGAAACATGATAATATTGGCTGAGTCCGCTTGACATTCTTTTGAGGGGGGGTACCATAATAGCTCATAGCAGATGGCCATAAAATTAAGGTAGAAGAAAATGCAAATCATTGAAGGCCGCAACCCGGTAATCGAGGCGCTCAGGGCGGGGCGTCCTATCAGCAAAATATTGATGGACAGAAATGCGCAGTTGCACGGGGCGGCGGCTCAAATCCTGCAGTTGGCCAAAGGCAAGGGAGTGATGGTTGAACTGGTGGATAAGCAGATTATCGACAGGCAGAGCGTGACCGGTTCCAGCCAGGGGGTCATGGCCTTTGCGGCGGCTAAAGATTACGTGAGCTTAGACGACCTCCTCAGCATACCGTTGGAAAGACGGGAGCCCGCGCTGTACCTGGTCTTGGACGGTATCGAGGACCCGCACAACCTGGGAGCCATACTGAGGACGGCCGAGGCCACGGGCGTGCATGGAGTGGTGATACGTGAGAAGAGGGCGGTGGGCCTCACACCGGCGGTGGTCAAGGCTTCAGCCGGTGCGGTGGAATACGTCCCGGTAGCCATGGTGACCAATATCTCCCAGGCCATACTTACGCTGAAGAAAAATAATGTCTGGGTCACCGGGATAGACGTGTCCGGCGAGCAGGATTACAGCCGGGTGGATTTCAGCCTGCCGGCAGCTATCGTCATAGGTGGTGAGGGGAAAGGCCTGTCGGACCTGGCCGGAAAAAGGTGCGACTCGATAGCGTCAATCCCGATGAAAGGGAAAGTCACCTCGCTCAACGCGTCGGTGGCGGCGGCGGTGGTTATGTATGAGGCCTTAAGGCAGCGCGCGCTTAAAAAAGCCTGAATACTTTTTTAAGCAGCCAGATAATGATAAAGATAACCGCGATAACCAGCGCTACGTTTATCAGCCACCCGAGGCCCGGAAGTGCGATGAAACCGAATAGCCACAGCACCAAAATTATTATGCCGATGATCAATAAAATATCCATGGCTTCCTCACTTATCTGTCGTTGACCTTTGTACTGCCGGATATTATAGCAGGAAACATTCGAGTTATATCAGGGGTTTCAGTGTGCCCATAGTTATCTGCAGCGGAATTGAAATATAATAGATAAACGACCATGAACTTAAGAGACTGCCTGGCCATATCAATGCAGGTGCTGCGCGCCAATAAGACGCGCTCCGGTCTTACCATACTTGGCATCGTTATAGGCGTCAGTTCCGTGGTTTTCATGATATCCTTCGGGCGCGGCCACGAGGCCAACCTGATGGCCATCTTCAAAAGCATGGGCGCCGACGTAATCTATGTCACCAGCGCCTCCCAGATGATGGACCAGATATCAGGCATAACACGCAAACTCACTATGGATGATGCCGCGGCGCTGGCCAATACCAGCAGGCTGCCGTCGGTGGCGCTCGTTTCACCATTTACGGAGAAAATGGCTACCGTCACTTATGCCAACGAGAAGGCCAGCACGGATGTCATGGGTATGGTCCCTTCCATACGCCAAATAATCGAATACCCCGTAGAACGGGGGGTCTACATATCAGAAGCCGACGTAATGTCGGCCGCCAGTGTGGCTGTATTAGGGGCGACGGCGCGCACCAACCTCTTCAAGGACGAGGACGCCCTGGGGAAATCCATAAGGGTGGATGGCCGCATCTTTGAGGTAGTGGGCCTGCTTGAGGCCAAGGGGGGATTCCTGCCGGGCGCCGATGACTTCATCATGATACCCATAACGACCATGCAGGCCAAACTGATGGGAGAAACAACCACGGAGGGACGCCCGGTGCAGACCATCGCTGTCAAAGCTATTTCTTCCGACCGCGTGGGCAGCGCCAAGGACGAGGTGCTATCTGTCTTGAGACAGCGGCATCACATACGCGAAGGGGAATCAGACGATTTCTATGTCATGGATATGCGGGAAATCCTGGATAAAATGAAGCAGGCGCTGGAGGTCTTTCAGCTTTTCCTGGCCAGCGTGGGTGCGATATCCCTGGTCATCGGTGGCGTCGGCATTATGAATATCATGCTGGTTTCTGTGACTGAACGTACGCGCGAAATAGGCATAAGAAAGGCTGTTGGCGCAAAAAAATTGGATATAATGAAACAGTTCCTGGTGGAGTCGGCCATCCTGAGCCTGGCGGGAGGCGTTATCGGCATATTCGTCGCCTTCATCTTTGTGCTGATGGTGACAGGCGTCAATGTGGGAGGCTACACTGTACAGGCGCCCTTTACCGCCGATATTGTGCTGCTGGCACTGGGCGTGGCCACTTTTATCGGGATTTCCTCCGGGCTTTACCCGGCTTACCACGCTGCCGGCATGGACCCGGTGGAATCACTGCGCTACCAGTAGGAGGAGATGTCATGGCAAAAGTGGAAACCGAGCGCAGGGAGCGCATCTACATAGTCCGTATTAACAGGCCGGAAGCGCGCAACGCCGTTGATGCCGAAACGGCCGGCCTGCTCGATGAGGCCGTAACATTATTCAAGAAGGACAAGGGATTGCGGGTCATGGTGCTTACCGGCGCGGGGGATGTCGCCTTCTGCGCCGGGGCTGACCTGAAATCAGCCGGTGGACTGGTGCTCAGGACGGGCGCGGACAGGTCCGGGCCGATGGGTTTCAGCCGGGTTACCGACGTTCAAAAACCGGCCATAGCCGCGGTCAATGGATACTGCCTGGCCGGCGGCTTGGAACTGGCCTGCTGGTGTGATTTCCGTATTTCAGACAGGAGCGCAAAGTTCGGCGTGGTGAACCGCCGCTGGGGAGTCCCCCTCATCGATGGAGGTACGCAGAGGCTGCCGCGCATAGTAGGGTTGGGCAATGCCCTCTACCTGATAGAAACGGGCGCAATGATTGATTCGGGCCAGGCCCTGCGGATGGGATTGATACAGGAGGTGGTCCCCGATGGCCAGGCACTGGAACGCGCGCTGGCGCTGGCCGCCGTGATGGCTGATTACCCGTGGGCCAGCCTTGTCAATGACCGCCGCGCCGCTTATGAAGGCCTGGCGCTGGGATTGGCTGAAGGCATCTCGCGGGAAATGGACCTGCACGCAGCGGACCTGATGGATGAGGAAATGCACGATGGGCTGGAGAGGTTTATCTCGGGCCGGCGGCCCCCGCCTCCGCAGTCGCCGGCTTAAAAAAGGGTAAAAGCAGTTGCGTGGCGCCTATATGGCCCCGGTTTTCAAGTTTTTGACCAGGCAAAGGGTGCGGCTGCTTATCTCCAGCAGTTCGGTGAT
>JBFYUA010000195.1:0-4823 GCA_041300305.1 Dehalococcoidia bacterium
TGGAGCAAGAAACACATCAAAGATGAGTAAGCATACAAAGAAAATTGCCGTCATTAATTACGGCGGCGGCAACCTTGGCAGTGTGGTTAACGCATTGAAAAAGCTGGGCTACCGGCCCACCGTAACCGATGCCGTACCTGATATTCTCAAAGCAGATGCCGTATTCCTGCCCGGCGTCGGCGCGGCCGCTGATACAATGAAAAGCCTGGCGGCTACCGGAATGGATGACGCCGTCAGAAAACTGGTTGAATTGAGAAGGCCGCTATTTGCCATCTGCATCGGCCTGCAGGTACTGTTCACCGGCACAGAGGAAGGCGGCGATCATAAATGCCTGGGAATAATCCCAGGCAAGGTCAGCAAGCTGCCCGCCGGGTTAAAGATCCCCCACATGGGATGGAACCAGGTTAAGCAGGTCGCTATGCACCCCATCTTTAACGATATACCCGATAATACTAATTTCTATTTTGTGCACAGCTATTATGCCCATCCGCTGGACCGCTCGGTTGAAGCCGGAGTAACGGAATACGGAATCGAGTTTTGTTCGATGATAATTAAGGACAACCTTTTCGCCACCCAGTTCCACCCAGAAAAAAGTGGCGAAGCCGGGCTGAAGATGTACTCCAACTTTCTGAAAATAGCCTGCTCTTGAGGGATATCACTTAGAAAACAAAAAACGGCTGCGCCCGACAGCGGCAGGCAAGAGAACGAAATAGCAGGGAATCGAACGTGCTAACTAAACGTATTATACCGTGCCTTGACGTCACTGATGGCCGCGTGGTCAAAGGCACCAGCTTTACAAACCTGCGGGATGCCGGCGACCCTGTGGAACAGGCAGCTTTCTATTACCAGGAAGGCGCTGATGAACTGATTTTCCTGGATATTGGCGCAACTCCTGAAGCCAGGGACACCATGGTTCATGTTGTTGAAAGCGTTGCCAAACAGGTATTCGTTCCGTTGTGCGTGGGCGGCGGCCTGCGCTCAATCAGCGATATGCGGCGCATGCTGCAAGCGGGTGCTGATAAGGTCTCCATTAACACGGCAGCCGTTCATGATCCTCTGCTGCTGAAAAAAGGAGCTGCCATTTTCGGCAACCAGTGCATTGTACTGGCAGTGGACGCCAGGCGTTTCAGCGGCAAGGGCAGGACCACCTGGGGAGTTTGCACACACGGAGGCCGTAAATCCACCGGCATTGATGCGCTCGAGTGGATACAACAGGCTGTGAAACTGGGCGCCGGCGAGATACTGTTGACAAGCTGGGACGCCGATGGGCAAAGGGCCGGGTATGATAACGAATTAAACCTTGCTGTAAGTGAAATGGTCCAGGTGCCGGTGATCGCCAGTGGCGGAGCCGGTAGGCTTGAACACCTTTATGACGCGCTGGCTAAAGGAAAGGCAGACGCCGTTCTGGCAGCCAGCATATTTCACTACCGCGAGTATTCTATTAAAAATGTAAAGGAATACCTGGCCAACCGGGGTATCCCGGTGAGAAATTAGGTAAAAGGGAATACAGCGCTGAAGACTTTTATACCCCACAAATTTATTGTCCGGCAATTCGCCGGTCGTTTCGGTACAGACGGGCATAAGATATTAACGCGCAGATTTATCAGGGCTTTTCCTTTATGTCCCCCTGCGACAGTTTCTACGCTTAATGATGGGAGAGAAGTATGATAGGACAGGAAACGCGCGACGTTGAAAGGAAAATAACCGCTATCCTGAAAATACTCGGGGATTCGCAGCTGCCACGGGGCAGCAGGCTTATATCCAGGCTATTGGAAGAGCAAGGTATTTACCTGGGTGAGCGGGCGGTACGCTACCATCTGAAAATCCTGGACGAGCGAGGGTTCACCCGACTGGTTGGGCACAAGGACGGGCGCACTATAACAGCACCGGGCCTTGAAGAACTCAGAAACTCCCTGGTTACAGATAAAATTGGGTTCATCAGCTCCCGCATAGAGCGGCTTGCTTACCAGACCAATGTGGGTTTGCGTTCGTCGACGGGTAGGATACCGATCGATATTTCACTGTTTCAGAAGGAGGATTTCCCCCGGGCAGTGAAGCTAATGAAGAACATTTTCGACAGCGGCCTCTGCTCGTCTAACCTTGTTGCGCTATCAGGTGAGGGCAGCAAGCTTGGCGAGATAGTGATACCCGCCAATAAAGTAGGTTTCGCCATGGTTTGCAGCGTTGCGGTAAACGGCTGCCTCCTCAAATCCGGCATACCTGCCTATTCGCGTTTCGGCGGACTGCTGCAGATGCGTGACGGCCGGCCTTTCAGGTTTGTTGACCTTATTGAATTCTCAGGTTCAACTATAGATCCAGCAGATATCTTTATCGCCGGCAAAATGACTACCGTCTGCCAGGCCGCCGCCAGCGGTAACGGCAAGGTGCTGGCCGGCTATCATGAAATACCCATGCTTTCGGTCAGCAAAGCAGATGAGCTGCTGCAACGGCTAAAGAACAGCTGCCTCATCAGCTACGCCGTGCTGGCGAGGCCGGGAGAGAATATATGCGAGATACCCTCCAATCATGACAAAGTCGGTTTCATCACGCTTAGCGGGTTAAACCCGGTGGCGGCCGCTGCCGAATCTGGGATTGAAGTGATCAACAGGGCCATGGGCGGCATGATAGAGCTTACCGCTCTTCGCCCTTTTACTGAACTTTGCTGATGCGCCGGATGGACTGGGGGAAAGTACCATCTGCAAATTCAAGCCTGCCGGCCACGGCGCCTGGCGTACCGGTAACACAATCTTAACACCGCCGTAATAACCCTGAAACAGGCGCCGCTTAGACTTATGCTATTCAAGTTTCAAGGAGGTGCACTATGAATTCGGGAGATACTGCCTGGTTACTTACATCTACCGCGCTGGTGCTGTTAATGACTCCCGCCCTGGCCTTTTTCTACGGAGGTATGGTCAGGAGGAAAAACCTGCTTTCTACCATCATGATGAGCTTCGCCATACTCTGCATGGTATCGGTATTGTGGGTACTCTACGGCTACACCATGGCCTTCGGCCCCGATGTTAAAGGCTTGGTTGGTAACCTTTCCTGGTTCGGCCTGGCCGGTGTCGGACAGGACCCGTCTGCAGTATATGCTGTAACTGTGCCGCACCTGGCTTTCGTGGCTTTCCAGGCCACTTTTGCCATCATCACGGTGGCGCTCTGGACCGGCGCTGTGGTTGAACGCATCAAGTTCGGCGCCCTGCTGGCCTTCTCTGCCCTCTGGTTTACACTTGTCTACTGCCCCATTGCCCACTGGGTCTGGGGCAGCGGCGGGTGGCTGGCGCAATTAGGCGCCCTCGATTTCGCCGGCGGCACCGTGGTGCACGTCAACGCCGGCATCTCCGCATTGGCCCTGGCGCTGGTACTGGGCCCACGCATGGGCTTCAAAGAAGGTGAGACCATGGAACCGAACAACATACCTTATGTCGTGCTGGGCGCGGCCCTGCTCTGGTTCGGCTGGTTCGGCTTCAACGCCGGCAGCGCGCTGACCGCGGGCGGGCTGGCCGCCAATGCTTTCATCACAACCAACACCTCCGCGGCTGCGGCCGGGTTCACCTGGATGATACTCGGCTGGATCCACCGCCGTCCCTCGGTCCTGGGAGCCGCCACCGGCGCCGTGGTCGGATTGGTTGCCATCACTCCGGCCGCCGGCTACGTGCCCGTCTGGGCCGCTATACCCATCGGCGCCATCGGCTCGGCAATCTCTTACTACATGATGGTCTGGCGGGCAAAGTCATCCGGGGTTGATGAATCGCTGGACGTCTTCGCCTGTCACGGCATAGGCGGGACCTGGGGCGCCCTGGCCACCGGTATCTTCGCCACCACCGCCGTCAACGCCTCTTCATCAGGGCTGATCGACGGCAACTGGAAACAGGTGCTGATACAAATCGCGGCCATCGCGGCCACCATGGCCTACGCCTTCGTGGTCTCCTGGCTGCTGGCCAAAGCGCTCAAGGCCACCATGGGACTGCGTGTAAAAGAAGAAGAGGAGTCTGTCGGTCTTGATATCTCACAACACGGTGAAAACGCTTATGGGGGTATGTAAACATGAAGAAAATTGAAGCTATTATCAGGCCTGAAAAACTCGATGCTGTCAAAGATGCACTGGTTTCTATAGGCGTCCTGGGCATGACCATGACCCATGTCAGCGGGCGTGGCCGGCAAAAGGGGATTGCGCTGCAATGGCGGGCCGGCGAGTACCGTGTAGATTTCCTGCCCAAGGTAAAAATAGAGATTGTGCTCGCTGATGAGGAATGCCAGGGCGCTTTGGATACGATTTGCAATGCCGCCCGCACTGGCAGGGAAGGCGATGGCATGATCTTCGTGCTGCCGGTCGAGAACGCCATCCGCGTCAGGACCAGCGACTGCGGCAAACTCTGCATCACCGCAAAATAAATTGGCTGCTCTTACCGGGAACGCCATTATTAGGGGTGTCCCCCTTCAACTTAAATATTCAGCAATTTAATACGCCTGTAATAATTAATCTCTAAAATGGCGGTATCAATCCGCTGGAGGTTAACATGCAAATTAATTCCGGTGATACCGCATGGATGCTGATCGCTACGGCAATGGTGATGCTGATGACCCCTGGACTGGCCTTTTTTTACGGCGGTATGGTCAGGCAGAAAAACCTGCTTTCCACTCTGATGATGAGCTTTGTAATGCTGGGGCTGATTTCGATATTGTGGGCGTTTTACGGTTACAGCGTCAGCTTTGGACCTGATTTCAAGGGTCTATTCGGGGGTCTGCAATGGGCCGGCCTGATGAACGTAGGCATGGAACCTTCAAATATTTACGCTACTACCATACCTCACTTCCTTTTT
>JBFYUA010000205.1:0-9473 GCA_041300305.1 Dehalococcoidia bacterium
TAAAAACCACTTCGCTTTGCCTATCGTCTGCGAGGGTTTTCAACACGGTAATATTAATCCCGGGCTGCGTGGCATTGATCAGAAACAGGGTTGTACCTTTTTCGCTCCTGGCGGCACATACGATGTAATTCGCAATATGGGCATCAGGCACAAAGATCTTGCTGCCGTTGATAATATATCCATCACTATTGGCTACTGCCTCTAAATTAATATCGTAGGCAAATTGACCTCCATTCGGTTCAATTAGGGCCAGGGTGCCCAATATACTACCGTCAATTATCCCGGGGAGCAGAGCCTTTTTATGCGGTTCATCACCTGCTTCGAGTATGGCCATGCCTCCCAATACTACGGTTGAAAAGAATGGTCCCGGCGTGCAGGCACGCCCCATCTCCTCACAGAGCACAACAAGATCAAGGAAATTGCCACCACTGCCGCCATATTTTTCCGGAAATGCAAGGCCCAGCCACCCCAGGTTTGCCATCTTATGCCATAATTCTGAAGGATATCCTCTATCATCCTTCGCCATCTGTTTAACGAGGCTTTTGGGACATTCCTGTGCTAAGAAATCCCTGGCTGTCTTTTTTAACATCGTTTGGCTTTCATTCAGATCATAATCCATATTTCTCTTTCCTATTTTCCGTATATATTTATAACTGCTAATGTCAGATTATTTTGAGGGCAATCCGAGTCCTCTTAGCGCGATGATATTGCGTTGCACTTCGGAAGTACCCGCGTAAACCGTTTCAATTATTGACCATTTATACTGGCTTTCCATGCGGCCCTGTAAAGGCGCCAATTTCGAGCTGTTTTTCAACTGTCCATACAGACCCAGGATCTGCATCCCGTAATTTGTTATTTTCTGGGCAACTTCCGAAGCAAACAGTTTTTCTGCCGACGTTTGATAGTTGGGTATAACTCCCTTGTCTAGCATGAATGCCAGCTGGTAGTAATGTAAAAAGACCGCTTCCATTTCAATCGACAATTCGGCTAATTTCTGGCGGACCAACGGGTTTTTGCCCAGCGGCTTGCCATCAACATTGGTTTCCCTGGCATATTCAACCAGGTCGTCAAAAAGGCGCTGGTAATGGCCGAAGGGGTACATCCTTTCAAAATCAAGGGCGGACATGATGTAATAAATGCCTTTGTTCTGTTCACCGACTAAATTGGTTTTCGGGACCATGACGTTGTCATAGAAAACCTCGTTTGTTTGCCAACCCACCATGGTGGTCATGGGACGGATGGTAATACCGGGGCTATTTAAGTCAACGATCATAAGAGAAATGCCGCGATGTTTGGCGACCGTCTTGTCGGTTCTTGCTGCCAGCCAATGGTAGTCAGCAACATGACAGTGTGTATTGAACATTTTTTGTCCGTTGAGCAAGAAATGGTCACCTTTATCTTCAGCGGATATTTCCAGCGCTGTGATATCAGAACCTGCCTCCGGTTCGGTATAGCCGAGCGCATACTCCACTTCACCCCGTGCGATCGGCGGCAGGAAACGGTCCTTCATTTCCTCACTGCCGAATCTTAAAATAGTCGGGCCAGCCATATTCGCGCCTACGAATACAGCCGGCAACCTCATGTATAGCATGTCGCTGATAATCCGAAATCTGACCATCTCAGAGGTCTCCAACCCACCGTACTTCTTGGGCCAGGTAGGACAAAGCCAACCTTTCGCACCCATTTTTTTCCCCAATTTACGACCTTCGGGCCCGCCGTATATTGAGCCGATTCTAAAGAATTCTTCCTCCAATTCAGGTGTGGCTTCCTTTTTCAGAAACTCGTTGATCTCTTTTAACAGGATTTCTTCTTCATCTTTGAATCTAAATTCCATGTCGTTATTCCTTATTTAATTTATTTTGGTTTAGCCAGCAGTGTCCGTAGTTCACGTTTCAGCACCTTCCCCACCGCGCTTGTTGGAAGCTCGTCCATAAATTCCAGCTTCTTTGGCACTTTATAGGGTGCAACCTTGCCTTTGAGATACTCGATGATCTTGGTTTTTTGCGCTTCGCTTTTTTCGATGCCCGGTTTGAGCACAAGAGCAGTGACTACCATCTCGGTGCCCGGCCTGTCGGGATTAGGCAAACCAATCGAGGCTCCCATAAAGATATCCGGATGCTCCATAATCACATCATCCAGTTCACGCGTAAAGACCTTGAAGCCTGAGACATTGACCATGTCCTTCAGTCTGTCAACGATGGTTACAAAACCCTCCTCATCCATCCTGGCGATGTCGCCGGTATGGAACCAGCCGTTACGCAACGCGTTGGCCGTCTCATCCGGCTTCCTGAAATAACCCCTTGTGAATACCTGCGGGCCCCTCACGGCTATCTCACCCGGCTCGTTGAATGGCACAGGCTCACCGCTTTCGGGGTCAACGATTTTCATTTCGGTATCGGGGAAGGGTATGCCCACTGCGCCCGGTATCTTCTTGCCGTAGCGGGGGTTGGCTGCTATGACAGGGCTTGTCTCGGTCAGGCCGTACATTTCCACCAGCTTGCTATCACCTACTATCTTATAGAAGTCCTTGATATATTCCGGTGGGAACGGGGCAGCGCCGCTGACAAAATATTCAACACTGCTAAAGTCGTAGTCACGGAATTCCCGCTGTTTCATCAGTTCCAGAAACACCATCGGAACGTTGGCGATCAGGAACGGCCGGTATTTCTTCATAGCCTTAATGATAAATTGCTGGTCGCGCGGGTTAGGCACTGCAACCTGCGAGATACCGCCGTAAAACATCGCCATGACAAACGACAGTCCGGCAATATGAAATAAGGGGACAGCGGCCACGGCAACCCCTGCGCCCTTTTTGAAATCCATCCAGGTAGATATCTGGGTAAGCTGGGCAACGATGTTACGGTGTGTCAGTTCCGCCCCCTTGGGCAAACCAGTTGTTCCTCCTGTATATTGCATAGCGCAGGTGTCGTCGAGGCTGACCTTTTCCGAGATTGAATCTGCGGGCATATCCTTCATAACTTGCTTGAAGTGGTATATTTCAATACCGGGCAGAGGAAGGACTTTACCCGTAGGTATCTTTTTCAGGAGTTTACCCATGGTTGCCAGGACGGGTGACAGGTAATCCGAGATACGCGTAAATACAATAGCCTTGAGAGCCGTGCCGGCTACGGACTTCTCGATGAGCGGATACATCGCGTCAAGTGTTACCAGCACCCTGGCCCCCGAGTCCTTGAGCTGGTTGTTGGTTTCTTCCGCCGTCAAAAGGGGGCTGACACCCGAGAGAACGCAGCCGATCTTTTGTGTGCCGAGCAGGGATATATAGTAAGCAGGAAGGTTAGGAAGGTGGACACCAACAATATCACCTTTCTTAAGTCCAATTTTCTTCAGCAGGTGGGCAAATTTGTTCGACATGATATCCAGTTGCTTGAAAGTGAAGGGCCTTCCCATGTAATAAAGCCCCACCTTGTCCGGGTAATCTTTAAACGTGGGGCCAACTACGTCCCAAAACGGCTTCTGGGGGTATTGGAGGTTTGCGGGGACATGCTTGTCGTACAATTTGAGCCAGGGTTTCTGGTCATAAATACCGGTCATAAAGTAACCTCCCTCGAAATATGATTGTCTCGCAAGTTGGACAAAGCCAACACCTTGCACCTGTTTTGTTTCCCAGTTCGAAATTTGTTCACCTTGTATAAATTCTGCCGTACGGTCGTTCGATATTTACATTTTATATTGTGTGCTGCTCTTTGTCAAGGGGTTGACAAATTGTTTATTTGGCTATATACTTAGATCAATTGCCGAACGTTCGTGAGAATTTTATGATAATGAAAGAAAAAGTTGAAATCAAAAGAGAACATATCCTGAAAGCTGCGGCTTCAGTGTTTGCAAGCAAGACCTATTCAGGGGCATCCATGCAAGACATCGCAGATTTGGTGAAATTAAAGAAGCAGAGTCTATACCACTATTTTGCCAGCAAGGAAGATATTTTCTACGAACTTATTCATTTAGCACTTATCGAACAAATAGAAAATCTAAAGCCCATTTTAAAATCAACATTAAACCCTGCTGAGAAGCTCCACCATGCTATAGCCACTCATCTATCCAATTTTATTAAATATAGGGCTGCCGTGCTTCTGCAAATATATGGCAATTTGATAATGTTTGATTCTAAAAGGTCAATCGAAATTAATGGGCTTGCAAGGGAATATGAAGAGATGTTCCGGCAGATTCTACGTGAAGGTGTGGTTGCTGGTGCATTTAAAGCGGAAACGGATATTAGCTTAATAGAATTTGCCATTTTAGGCATGCTCAACTATGTGGATAAATGGTACTCACACACAGGCAGGCTTTCAACGGAACAAATATCACGTATCTACACGGATTTTGTATTTAATGGCATAGGCACTTCGAAGGACATGACTAGATAGTTAAGGAGTTCATAATGGCGCATAAAGAGCGATCAGGGGAGCGAAGCAGGCTATCATCTGTAGAAAATGCATGTCTTATAAATCGCGCATTCCCTCAGACACAGCCTATCCAGGAGTGGAAGGAAAGGGGGGGGAAAGTGATAGGCTACACATGCACTTATGTTCCCGAGGAAATAATTCATGCAGCGGGGATGTTGCCCGTTCGAGTTACCGGTGGTGGTAAGCAAATAGCGCTGACCGATGCTGATATGCAACTTCACCCCAAACTATGTTCTTACTCGCGTACCTGTTACCAGCTGGTTTGCCAGGGTGATTATTCCTTTCTCGATGGTTTAATAGTGGGGTCCACGTGCGATGCGATGCGTCGCCTGTTTGATGCCTGGAAGTACTATAACACTATGCCCTACACCCATATAATCGATGTCCCCCTGGTTCTTAATCAAGAGTATGCTTTACAGCGTTATACGAGTCTACTCAAGGAACTCGTCCGGGAGTTAAGCGGGAGATTCGGGGTAGAAATCACCAACAAATCCCTATCAGAGAGCATCGCGGCAGTTAATAGGAAGCGGATTTTACTACAAAAACTATACTCATGGCGAAAGCGCAGGCCGGCTGCTATTACCGGTGCTGAGACAATGGAAATATTAAATGCGGGATTCCGAATGCCACTGGGCCAGTATGAAGCACTGCTGCAACAAGTCCTGACTGAATTGCAGAAAACAGAGAGGTCGGTTGAAGATAAGATCCGGCTTATGGTTAGCGGGGGACCCATAGACAGTGTCAATTATATCAGTGACATTGAAGAGGCTGGGGCGGTGGTTGTGGTGGATGAGTCCTGCATGGGTATACGCCACTGGTCCGGTTTGGTCGAGGAGGATACGGGATTGCAGCCTCTGGAAGCCATCGCGCGGCGCTACTATTCAAATCTTCCCTGCCCGCGTTTTAGCCCGCATAACGTGCGGATAGAATCAGTGCTTGCCCTGGCTGCAGAATATGCGGTAGACGGCGTTATTCAGAATGTTCTGCATAATTGCTCCTGCTTAACCTGGGATGGAGCGCTGTTAGCCCGGCACCTGAAGGCAAAGGAAATCCCCCTACTCTCCCTGGAAACGGAATACGGTACCGGGTTGGCGGGAATGCTGCAAACAAAAGTCCAGGCTTTCTTGGAAATCTTCGAGACGAGGCGAGAAAATGCAATTAGTTGATTACAATCCCGCCAAGCTAAACGAGGCAATCTTTGGCCTGGAGGCTATGTATCAGCATCGCAAGGCGAATCCAAAAAGTAAAAGTGATGAACTGTATTATGAATTATTGCTCAAGTTCCTCGTGCGCTTCACAACTGCCACCGAGAAGGGAAATTATCGTGTCGGCGGGGGAGCTTTTACGCCATCAGAAATTCTGGCGGCGATGGATATCGTTCTATATCCTGCGCTTCCAGTGGCAGGGATTGTGGCCAATCCGCAAAGCCTGCGGCAGGATATGTTCAACACAGCCCTGGAAATGGGGTTGCCGGTGGCCGTATGTAGCGCCCAAAGGATGTGGGCAGGCGCCATAGGCCTCGGCTATATTCCCCGTCCTGATATTATTGTAGACACGACTCATACTTGTGATGATTCATTATCCGGTCGTCTGATAGCGGACATACTGGATGTGCCGTCTTACAGGATTGATCGGCCATTGATCTACACTGAGGATGCAGTTAGTTACTACATGGCTGAATTGCAGGGTTTTATTCATTTCCTGGAGGATAAAACAAAACGCAAACTTGACTGGGACCGTTTGGAGCAGGCCGTGGAATACTCTCGACAGGTAGACGAGATTAAAAAAGACATTGCCGAAATGCGGAAGGCTGTCCCAACCCCAATGAGAAATCGACAAATGGTTTCCATGGAAATTGTGGATTTTTATTGGACCGGATATCCTGAAGCAGTCGAGTTTTATAAGGTTCTGCGGGATGAGATGAGGGAGCGTGTTGACACGGGAAAGGGTGGCATCCCCGAGGAGCGATTGCGTCTCCTGTGCTTTAATTTGCCGCCGACTCATGCTTTGAAGTTACTGGACTGGTGGGAGAAGGAGTGGGGCGCAGTGTCAATAGGTGAGCCTCTCTTCACCAACATGTATAGGGCGTCTGAATTGGATCCCCAAAAGCCTTTAGAGTCATTAGCACGAAAGGATTTCCTGGGGTTTTGTAATTGCATGTATGCTCCCGGTGAAATGCTGATTGAGGACTGCGTTCGCTTTGCCAAAGAATATAAGGTGGATGGTGGTGTTTGGTATGCGCCTGTTGCATGCCGTGCTAATGACGCCATGATCGGCATGGTGACTGATGCGCTGCAAAAGAGGGGGGGCATCCCTGTAGTGGCTTTTGATTGTGATTATATGGATCCGGCGCATGCGTCCGAGGAGCAACTCAGGGAAAGGACATCCGTGTTTTTCGAGATGCTCAAGGATCGCAAGGCTATTCGTGGATAGTAACTTGAAGTAGTTTCGTAGAATAGACTGAATATCTTTACGCAGTACCTACAAGAGCTTCGAGATGTCCGAATTGAGGCAACAGGTGAGGTGGTCCCCAATTCACCTGCCGAAAACACGGCACTTCATGACCCCGCTTATTAAACACTTGACAAGTTCAAATTGATACTATATATTGTGTACAAATATATTGCACACAAAGCATGGCTGATATTACCAGTATTACAGGGATTATCCTGGCCGGCGGAAAGAGCACCCGCATCGGCACCGGCAAGCCGCAGCTGAAAATTGGCAAAGGCCATTTGATCGATCGGGTCGTGGATACGCTTTCCCAATTCACATCATCCATCCTTATAGTGACAACCGAAGACCAGGTAAGCCTGGCGGAATCCGCCGCGCCGGGCGCACGGCGTGTGAAGGACATTTATCCCGGAAAAGGTCCACTGGGCGGTATCTACACCGGCCTGATGTATGCAGAAACCAGTTATAGCCTGGTTGTCGGGTGTGATATGCCCTTCCTGAATGGCGGCTTGATCAGATATTTGATCGATGGGGCGTCCGGCTTTGCCGCCGTGGCGCCAAAAATTGGCTGGATGATCGAACCCCTGCACGCAATATATTCAAAGAGCTGCATGCCATCAATTGAGGCATTGCTACGGGAAAACCAGCTGCAGATCATCAAACTTTTTGACCTTGTAAACACAAGATTCGTTGCGGAAAAGGAAATAGACCGGTTTGATCCGGACCACCTCAGCTTCCTGAATATCAATACGGAAGACGACTTGCTGAAGGCCGAGGTATTGATAGGGGCAAGACCAGACCCGAGTATATAGAAAAGAGAGCCTGTTGAATTGATGCATGTGAACAAAGCAGTCCATTCCGGCGTGACCGTTTGCGGCCACTCTTATGACCAATACCTTGATATGGTCAGGGCCTTCCATAAACATATTGCCCCGGGAGTGGTCCTTGGCGGACTGATGGTGGACCTGGCATACCGTAACCTGCCGCAAGGAGAGTTTTTTGACTCAATATCGGAAACCCGTTCCTGCCTGCCGGATGCAATCCAGCTGCTGACTCCCTGCACTATAGGTAACGGATGGCTGAAGGTCATCGACCTGGGCCGGTTTGCACTGACATTATTTGAAAAGCACAGCGGCAACGGTGTCAGGGTATACGTGAACAGCCGGAAGCTCGATGATTGGCCCGAGCTGAAAGCTTTCTTCTTCAAGCTGGTACCTAAAAAGGAACAGGACCCCCAGGCTTTGATGGCTGAGATTTACCTGGCCAATACATCTATCTTCGATACTAAAAAGGTCCGGGTCGATCTGACCTGCCTGAAGTCACGCAGCAGCCGTGACGTTGCCATTTGTCCTCTATGCGGAGAGGGCTATCCTTCATGCGATGGAGAAGCCTGCCTTGGTTGCCGGGAGGAAGCCCCTTACTCGTATTTTAGAGAGTCCGGGCTGGAGGAGGACTGAGGACAGTCATGGCCCACTCACGAAATAACTGAAGAGGATGTGAACAGATCATGTCATGGAAGAAGACTACTTGCGTAATGTGCGCAGTCCAGTGCGGCCTCGAGGTCGAGGTTGAAGGTAACCGTATCGTCAAAGTCCGCCCGGACAAGGACAGCCCGGTCAGCGAAGGGTACGTCTGCCGCAAGGGCATGAAAGTTGCTTATCACCAGCACAATGCCGACCGTGTGCTCTACCCACTGAAGAAGGTTGGAAATAAATTCGAACGGCTATCCTGGGACCAGGCGATCAGCGAGATCGCCGCGAAGCTCAAGGCCATTCTCGAACAGTATGGTCCACGTTCTCTGGCATCTGTAGCGGGCGGTGGTGAATTTAACTTCTATCCGCTCCGGTTTATGGGCGGATTCCTCCACGGGCTCGGCTCGAAATATGTGTACTCATCCGCCAACCAGGAGTTTGCCGGCCGGTACTGGGCGCACGGGCTGACAATGGGAAGCCAGATGCTGGATCTGACACCCGACTATGAGAATACCGAAATGTTGATGGCCATAGGCTGGAACGGGATGATGAGCCACCACATACCCCAGGCCCGCAGAGTGCTGACAAAGATCTCCAAAGACCCTGACAGACTGCTGGTAGTCATCGACCCGCGGCTTTCAGAAACTGCGAAAATAGCGGATATCCACCTGGCCCTGCGGCCGGGTACCGATGCGCTGCTCTTGAAATCGATGATCGCCATTATCCTGAAGGAAGGCCTGCATAATCAGGGATATATCGACAAGCACGTGGACGGGTTCAACGAGATATTGCCCTGGTTTAGCAGTTTTGACGTTGATGCCGCACTAAGGACCTGTGAACTGGAGTACGGCCAGGTCCTGAAGGTCTGCCGGGAATTCGCCAAACGCCGGTCCTGCCTCCGCGATGATCTTGGCATCCTCATGAACCGGCACAGCGCGCTCAACTCGTACCTGCTGGTTGTTTTACTGGCTGTCTGCGGGCGCATTGGAGTTCCTGGAGGAGACTACCTGGGCGGTGGGAAACTGTACTCGGACCCGGACGACCCCAAAACCTGGAGGACAGCGGTGACCAACATCCCTGCCATCGCCGGGATGTTTCCTCCCAACGTCATGCCGGAAGAGAT
>JBFYUA010000254.1:0-16851 GCA_041300305.1 Dehalococcoidia bacterium
CATCGAGGCCAATCCCGATAGCGCCGGCGGCGAATTCCTGGACGCTGCGCTTGCCTGCGGGATGAACCGCCTTTCCATCGGCGTGCAGTCGTTAAATGATGATGAGCTCACAAGGTCCGGCAGGCTGCACAACGCCGTCCAGGCCCTGGCGGCCATCGCAAGGGCGAGGGAATGCGGCTTTGAGGATATATCAGCGGATGTCATAGTGGGCCTGCCGGGCCAGACACTGCAGGGCCTTGAGAACACGCTTGGCAGGCTGGTGGATTCTGCCGTGACGCATATATCAGCCTATTGCCTTTCCATAGAGCCGGGCAGCGGATTCGCCGCGCATCCGCCGCCGGACCTGCCGGACGATGACGCGCAGGTCGGGCTATTCGAGTTGGCCGCCCGTTACCTGAAGGAAAACGGGTTTGTGCACTATGAGATATCCAATTTTACCCGGCCCGGCCGGGAATGCCGGCATAACCTGAACTACTGGAGGGGAGGTGATTACCTCGGCCTCGGAGCGGGTGCGGCATCGCACCTGGAAGGGCGGCGTTTTAAGAACGCAGCCGATTTAGATGGATACATTAAGGCGCCACTGGCCTCGCAATGCGAGGCCGAGGAACTCGGCGCAGGGGCCAAATCGGCCGAGGAAGCCATGCTGCGCCTGCGCCTTTTGGAGGAGGGGTTGGATATCAGCAGCCTGGCCGCGCGCTACGGTAAAGCTAATACCGCCGGCCTTCACAGGCGGCTGAACAGGCTGGCGGATGATAATATGCTTGCACGGGCGGGAACGTGCTACCGGCTGCCTCCTGAAAGGGTGATGACATCAAACCGGGTCTTCATCGAGGTTATCAATTGATTCACATGTGGTTACGGGGCCGGTCAGTTTACCAAATGCCCGGTAACAGGGCTTTACGGCCGGCCGGATAAGCGGGGAAATGCTCGTGGTACCATTTGTGGTGAGAAACGGCGCGGGGCGCCAGGTTGGCTATGCTCCAGGCAGCGAAGCTCAGTCCGGCTAATGACCAGGTAGCTATGGCCCAGCCGCACCAGGTGAGGATCTCCCCAAAATAGTTCGGGCAGGATATCCAGCGGTAAAGCCCGCCCTGCGGTATTTTATAGCCGCTTTCACCACCGTTACGCAGTTTCGCCAGCGTATCATCGGCCTGCCTGTTGATGACAAAACCGCCTGCGAATACCGCCGCGCCGATAATGAAACGTGGGTCGGCCATCCATTGGTTTGGGTACCCGCCTGAAAGCGTGAAGATATAGTAGCCGTTGAGCGATGCGTTGACCAGGTTGAAGAAGAGGCCGGATAATACTATGGAAAGCGGCATTTTCTCATTTGAGCTTTTCAGGCTGAAAGGGTAAATAAAAGCGCGGTGGATATAGTGCGCCTCCCAGAGCAGCAGGAAAATGATAGTGGTTACCGTGAGAGGCGCCGTGCCAAGCGCAAAGCAGGCGGCAAATATCAGCGGTGAACTGCATTCCATGATTATCCAGCCTATCTTGCCGTCGAGCGACAGCCCCCATCCGCTCCTGACGTGCCGTCCATAAGGGGCGACTATAAAAAAAAGGCTGATAAAAATGGCCGCCGACAGTATCAGCCAGGTCACTACTATTACGTTGAAAAGCAGGTTGGAAGTCATGGCCGCCTGCTCTTGATGTAGCCGTTATCTTTGAACCACTGCAGGGTATCGCTAAGTGTTTCCCTGACCGGCCGCGGCGCATAGCCGAGTTCCGAGGTGGCTTTTGCGTGGCTGATGTTGCGGTTGCCGGCCAGCGCGTTTAAAGAAACGGTGGTGAAGACCGGCCTGGCGCCGGCTAATCCCGAAGCTGCCGTTATGACGGGAGCGCAGGCCCTGGCTACGGCCATGGGGCAGACCAGCGCAGGGGCCCTCTTGCCCATTATCCCTGCGGCTATGATGGCTATATCCCGCACGGAAAGCCAGTGGCCGGACAGCAGGTAACTTGAGCCCGGGGCGGCAACCTCCTCAGCCTTAATGGCCCATTCTGCTACGTCGCGGACATCCACCCAGTCGAACCCCCCTTCTATCATCACGGGCATTTTACCGGTGGCAATTTGAATGAGGGCCTGCCCGAAATGGGAAGGGCGGTAGTCGAAAGGGCCGATAATACCGGTGGGATTGATGATGACCGCATCGAGCCCTTCATCAACGGCGCGGCGCACCAGTTTTTCTCCCTCTGCCTTGGAGCGGTCATAAGGTGGCGCGCCGGGGCATGAAACATGGGGACGTGACTCATCGATGGGGGTGTCCATGGGTTCATTGCAGAGGGCATGGATGGTGCTGAAATGCACCAGGCGTTTCACACCGCTGCGCCGGCAGGCTTCGATGACATTCCGGGTACCCTCGATATTGATTCTGGCACAGCGCGGCCAGTCCTTCATCAGCAGCGAGATATACGCGGCCAGGTGATATACCACGCGGGCGCCGCTAAAAGCCTTTACCAGTGTGTCGATATCCCCCACGTCTCCCCGGCAATAATCTACGGGGAGCCCTTCCAGCCCCAGGTTGCTGGTATGTGACAGCACGCGCACCCGCCTGCCCCTGGAGATAAGGGCACGGGTCAGGTTGATGCCTGCATGTCCGGAGGCGCCGGTTATAGCTGTCAGCATAGTTTCGCAGATAAAATGCCGGGTTAAACCAACAGTTTAGATACAATGTAACAGCCTGTCAAATTGTCCCGTGATGCCAGTGGGTCGTCAGCGGTATCGTGCACACGACGGGAAGAATTGATAATGCGATGGCATGTTGTTATGATATGGGCCGTGATGAAAAGCCGGCCGGTAACACTCGATCAAATTTTCAATCCCCGCAGCGTGGCCGTCGTGGGGGTTTCGCCGGACAACTGGATGACCTTCGCCGCTTTCGCGCTTTTTTCTCTGACGGAGGCAGGGTTTCCCACGATCTACCCGGTCAACCCGAAATACAACGAGGCCTTCGGCTTGCCTTGCTATCCCTCCGTTTCCGCCATTCCCGGCCAGGTGGACCATGTCATTGTATGCGTGACTGCTGAGAAAGCGCTGAATATCCTTGATGACTGTGCGCGCAAGGGTGTGCAG
This sequence comes from Dehalococcoidia bacterium, assembly GCA_041300305.1. Classification (GTDB taxonomy): domain Bacteria; phylum Chloroflexota; class Dehalococcoidia; order GIF9; family UBA5629; genus CAIMUM01. The sequence goes on from JBFYUA010000254.1 coordinate 3,071, forward strand.
TCCGTTCATTTCTTCACAGCCGGTTTCAGCGAGAGCGGCGAGAAAAAGCGCGTGGAGCTGGAACAGTCGATGCTGCAGAAAGCCAGGGATGGCGGGTTCCGCATTATCGGCCCCAACTGCACCGGGCTGTATGTGCCCGGGGCGCATTTCACCACGGCTACCCGCCTGCCGATGGAGCCGGGGGCTATAGCCTTCATGTCGCAGAGCGGTGGGCATTCGCAGGATATGCCGCTTCACGCGGGTGCGCGTGGCCTGCGTTTCAGCAAGGTCATCAGCTATGGCAACGCGCTGGATATAGGAGAATGCGAGCTGCTGGAATATTTCACAGGGGACCCGCAGACGAAGATTATCGCGGCGTATATAGAAGGCGTCAGGGACGGCAGCCGCTTCCGCAGCGTGCTGGAGAAGGCAGCGCGCACCAAGCCGGTCGTGGTTTACAAGGGCGGCACCACTGAAGCCGGGTTACGCACGGCCATGAGCCATACGGCCAGCCTGACCTCGTCGGTGAAGGTCTTCCAGGCGCTCTGCCGGCAGGTCAACACCATCCAGGTGGGCGATATCCATGAGATGATCGACGTGCTGGTCGCGCTGAGCCGCGCCGTGCCTTATCCTGCCGGGCGCGGCATAGTTGTGCTGGGTGTGGGAGGCGGGCCCAGCGTCGAGGCCGGCGACCACATGGAGAAAGCCGGGCTTCAACTCACCGCGCTGTCGGCGCAGGCGCAGGCGGAACTGAAGGGGTTCCTGCCCAATGCCGGGGGCATTTTCACCAATCCCCTGGATGCTACCAACCTGGTATTCCCCGATATTATTTATCAGACCATAAAGGCGGTAAGCCAATCGCCCGGTGTTGACATAATGATGTACCACATGGGCTTTCACCCTGTAACCCGCTGGGGGGACGGCAGGTTTGCCAACGATTTCTTCTTAAAGCCGGCCGCCGAAGCTATGCTGAAGGCCGGGAGGGAAACCGGTAAGCCGGTCGTCCTGGCGCTCGGACCCGCCTCGGACGCGGCTGGCACGGAGGAGCAACTCAAGGTACAGGATGGGTTTGTCAAAGCAGGGCTGCCCGTTTTCCGCTCAATAGAGAAGGCAGGGTTGGCCATGGCCAGGGTCGAAGCCTGGCGGCGGAGATTTTCCGTAGCCTGATGATTGTTGGAGAGAACAATGCAACCGCAAGAGCATCTGCCCGGCCTGCTTTCCGGCCGGATTAACGGTCTGAGCCGGCGAATCAAGGGGCTTGAGGAAACCCTCGAAAAACTAAAGGGGCTGGATGTGACAGTCCACGAGATACAGCATATTGTGTACAACTTTGTCGAAAAGACCAAAGAAGGTATCGTTCTCATCCAGGACGAGATGGTGGTGTGGGCTAACAAAGCCGGCTGCAATATTCTGGGGTATGAGTTGGAAGAGGTGGTCAACAAATCCGCTGTCGAAATGGCACACCCCAAGTACCGCGGTCAGTTGTCGGCCCGCTATGCCATGGTCCAGGCAGGGGAGGATATACCTCCCGGCTTGATTTGGCCGTTCATTACCAAAACCCGCGAGATAAAATACTTGAAGCCTTTCACCTACGGTGTCAAGTACATGGGCCGGCCGGCCATCATGTCATTTTTCTTCGATGTGTCCGAGGAGAGGAAGCTGCAGGAAGAACAGACCATGCGGGCCGAGATGCTCGAGCTCGTCGGTGATTTTATATTTATGCTCGATGCCAAAGGCCACATAAAATATGTCAATAAGGCCATGTACGAATCACTAGGCTATACCAGCGATGAAATGCTGGGGCGCAGCATCCTTGATTTTCACACTGAAAAGGGAGCTGAAAGGGTTAAAATCCGCTTGAAACTTGTTACTCCTACGAGTCACGGCACGTATAAGACAGAGTACGTGTGTAAAGAAGGTACCCTGATCCAGGTGTCAGTGAGAGGCAAGGCTATCGAGATTGGCGGCATTGAATATATACTCGCTGTGGCCAGACGACTTGATCATTACGATACGGAGGTATAATAATGCGAGTCGCGTGCAGGCAGGAATGAAATGGAAGAACAAAAAATAGCCAGTGGCCCTTTTATTCAGCAGCTTGACAGTCTGCAGCAATGGGTTGTGGAATTGGAGGAAACGATCGCCCAACTGAAATCGATAGATATATCTTTACATGAGTTGCTGTCAATATTTGCCGCCTTCGCCGACGGGCTTCAGCAGGGCCTGGCATTGGTCCAGGACGGCAATATTGTATGGGCAAACGAAGCGGGCTGCAGGATGCTTGGATATAAAATTGAAGAGCTGATCGGCGTCTCGGGGACCCGACTGATCCACCCCGATTTTCGTGAGAAGCTGGCTGTACGCTTAACCGGGATACAGGCGGGCGATGTCCGGCCTACATACGATTTGTGGCCTTTCATGACGAAAAACCAGGAAATCAGGCAAATCAAATCCTACGCAAATCGTATAGTCTACGACAGCAAACCGGCTATCCTGACGATATTAGTGGATGCGACGGAAGAGCAGAAACTGCAGGACGAACTGTCGATGAAGTCCCGGATGCTCGATTCTGTTTCCGATTCGGTTTTCCTCCACGACATGGATGGGAATATCAAATATGTTAATAAAGCTGCATGCGAATCGCTGGGATACAGACAGGATGAGATCATTAAACTGAGTGTCATAGATATTAATGCGGAGGAACTGAAGCGGAAGGCACAAAGCCGGTTGAAAACGGTCTCGTCAGAGAAGGGCGGCAGGTTCAAGACCGTACATGTACGGAAAAACGGCAGCAGGATGCAGGTAGACGTAAAGGTCAGGGTAATAAAAATGGGAAATCAGGATTTCATACTCGGTATCGTCAGGGAAATCATACCGGAGGATTTGCAGGATATATAGGCTTTCGGCCCCACTGCAGTCCGAAGTTGTCTCGCCGTATAGATCAAATTATTGTAGGCCGTCTTAGAAAAATGACAGCCAAAATTATTCACCCTTTGTGGACCCACCTGCCGGCCCTGCTGTTGATAGTCACAGCCGTGGTTTTTACGCTGTTGGCCTTTCCGCTGCCGGATCCCGCCCCGACTCATTTTGATATCAGCGGGAAGCCCGATGCCTATGGCTCGCCCTGGGCAAGCTCGTTGCTTTTGCTGGGAATATCCAGCGGTTTTCTTGTCCTTTCGGCCTGGCTGGACGAACTCTGGGCGCGCCAGGAGAAGAAGAAAACTTTCAACTGGATATCGCTTTTCGATGAACTCGCCATCGGGGATATGTGCGGTATTCAAATAGCCTATGTCAATATGCTCAGGTCCTCGGGCCAGCTGTTCTCTTTCCCCTGGTTCGAGATAGCGCTGGCCTGCGGGCTGGCTGCCGGCCTGGCGGCGATCCTGGAGCTTATCAGGCCTTACCGCCATTATGAAAAAGCATATCAGGCTGAAGATACGCAGCCGATAAAAAAGGAAATTGCACTGATTATCCGATCCGGCAAGCCGCTGGATTACCGGGAGTCGCAAAACCCCGCTTATGCCGGGGTGCTGGCCGTTGTGCTGCCGGCCGCTATGTTCGTGGCCGCTGCCTTCGCATGGACGGCGCTGACCTGGCTGTCCCTAATATTCATCATAATCGGGTTTGGCTTTATAACGACCTACGGCGGCTTCCGCATATCGGTTACCCGGGACATGCTCACGGTCAGGCTGGGCGTACTTGGTATTAAGCTGCTGCAGTTGAAAACCGCAGAGATAACCTCCCTGGAACTGCACGATTTCTCCCCGCTGCAGGATTTCGGCGGCTACGGTATCCGTTTTAACGGCGGGATGCAGGCCTATTTTTTAAAAGGCGACCGAGGCGTTCTGGTATCTGCCGGAGGCAAGCAATACCTGCTTGGCTCAGACTGCCCCGAGCAGTTGGCCGCGGTTATAGATGCTGCCCGTGCATAATGCGATTGAATCCGGGGTTTGCGGGTTAAACGAAATATCGCGGGATGAGGTATTTTAGCTGCCGCAGGATATTCCTTAGGAAGCCGGTACGCTTTTTCTGCTGTTTTTTCTCCATATTATCCACCTGCGCTACTTCTCGTATTTTGCTATAAGGTCGGCGGCGTTCATGGCCGATGCGGTCACCACCGGTATGCCCCCGCCCGGGTGTGTCGAAGCCCCTACCAGATAAAGGCCCTTGATTGATTTCGACCTGGCGGCCGGACGGAAGCAGATGGCATGCGGGACATCCTGCCGCAAAGCATAGATCGCACCCTCCGGGGAGAGCAGCCTCTTTTCGAAGTCCGCCGGCGTGGAGAATTCCGCCACCCGGACATGTTCTTCCAGGCCGGGCAGGTATTTCTGCGAATAATACTTGATAATGCGCTCCATCAGGCCCTTTTTCTCAGCTTCCCAGGTGGTCCCGTCGAGCCTGTAAGGTCCCGGTCCCATGGTCAGGATAACTATATTGTGGCCTGCGGGCGCCAGGCCGGGATCGGAGCGGGTAGTGCAGCTGATGATGCCGAACTGCTCGGCCGGGTAACGGCCCTGCTCATATTCGTCCCACCAGTATTTATTCAGCTCTTCCAGGGGTATGGTCGCCAGCGTGTGGTGCGACTCCAGGGGAGGATCGTAGTCAACCCCCAGGTAAATAGTAGGGGTCGACATCGAATATTCATAACTTTTCACGCCTGTGCGCACGATGCCCGGCAGGTGCTCCTCGCCGATTAATTCCAGGTAGAGCGTTTTGGCGTTGATGTCGGAGATGACAAGGTCGGAGGTTATCTCAGTGCCGTCGGCCAGCTTCACGCCCATGGCCCGCCTGTCCTTCACCATAACGCGCTTTACCAGCGTATTCAGCTTCACCGTCATGCCCAGTTTCTCTCCCACGCGCTGAAACGCGGCCGGTATCGCTATCATTCCCCCCCTGCTGTAATAGATACCCTCGTGCTCGGAGTAGGGTATCACCGCGTAGAGTCCGGGTAGCAGGTCGGGGGGGAGTCCGGCATATAAACACTGGTAGGAAAGTGATTCCCTGATTATTTCGCTCTTGAAGAACTTCTTCAGCACGGCCTGGTAGCTGCCGTTGAAAAGCGGCAGGTATTTGAGCATGGCAGGAGTTTGGGCAAACATGCTGATAATGTCCCCCAGGGTATTGGCCGGCTTGATGAAAAAGCCTTCCACAGCCGCGTCGTTGAACTCCTTCATGTATTTGCAGAAGGCGTACCAGCCTTTGACGTCTTCGGGGGCTATTCTGGCTATTTCCTGTGCCGATTCCTCGATAGATTTGGGGTAGCGCAGCTTTGAGCCGTCTTTGAGCAGGACTGAGAATATCAGGTGAGGCTCGATAAGCTCCACCTCCTTGCCTAAAGTGGTGCCGAGGCGCTGGAAGCACCAGTCCATCACCTGGGCGTCCTCGATGATGGACGCGCCCAGATCGAACTGATAGCCGTCCTTTTCAAAAGTGGAGCAGCACCCGCCCGCCCGGTCGCTCTGTTCCAGCAGCAGCACATTGCGCCCCTCTTTGGCCATCAATGCCCCCACGGCCAGTCCGCCGATGCCGGCCCCGATCACGATTACATTATAATCAGCCATGGTAAACCTCCCCTCGGTGTGCCGATGCTATGCTAATTGCTTTATTATATGCTTTGCCAGGATCTCGTCTATCTCGTCATGGCGAGGGACGGGTTGACGCTTTCCGCTTCTTGTATTTCGATAAAGATCGTGTTTGGCGCCATGTCTTACCAGTACGCACCCGGCAGAAGCAATCTTTTTTATTAGCGCTTTTCGCTTCATACCCTTAAGGCAAGTTCTTTGATTTCATGAACATCGGGTACGTCCTCCATAGCCATCAGCATATAGGCGTCTCTCATATTTTCCTCGAGTTCTTCAATTGTCTTGCCCTGGGTCATAATTTCAGGATGGTCCAGCAATTTGCCGACCCAGAATTTGTCCCCTTTCCAGTAAATCATCTTCAATTTAGTTTCCATATTTTGACCTCAGGAAAAAAGTAGTTTACACACATGATAGCACATGAAATCGAAATTAGGAACCATTATAGCGCTCAGGTATTCAGCCAGGGCCCGGCTAAGGAATTTCTTTGACGCATTATTGCTGATGATAACAGCAGGGCGCTTCTTATAAATTTCACCACCGATAGCGGCATCAAAGTCGACTCACCTTACCTAATTCCGCTGCACTGTTTTGCATGTCCATAATTGTACATGGGCTGTCGGATTTCTACGGAAACAATGCGCCGGCTTGACTGTGCCTAATTTTTCCCTTAATATTGCGCTCAACCATGCCGTAAGGGTTAGGAGGTTGAATTATGGTGACAATGCTCAGGCTCTGCATAGCCCTGATTTTCACTATCACATTGGTCCTGCCAGGTACAGGTTGTATTAAACTGGGCAAACTGCCGGGAAAACAGGCTGCAGAAAATAATACTGCAGCATCAGGCGCCACGGCCGGGGGAACTGCCGGCGGACAGGCCGGACAGTCGGGACCACAGGCGCCGGGCACGGCGGGCAATCAGCCCGGCCAGGGCGGACAACCGGGCGCCCAACCCTCCGGCCAGGATGCACAGGTCATTACCGGCGGTGGTGGAGTTGCCGTTGCCAACTGGATTGGCACCTGGCAATGCGGCAACTTGAAAATGTACCTGAACCAGGCAGGTGACCGGGTAACAGGGTGGTACGATTACGAAAACAGCGACATCGAAGGCACTGCCACCGGCAACACACTCACCGGTACCTGGACTGTATCCGGTGCTCAATATGGTTTCCAGATTGTGCAGTCCTCTGACGGTAAATCCTTTTCCGGCCGTTACAACCAGGGATCTTCAAGCAATCAAGGTGGATCATGGTCATGCACAAGGATAAGCACGGCCAGACCCCCTTCCAAATCATCCGGACAAAATTCCCAGGTAATCACCCAGGGAGGAGGCGTGGCCGTCGCCAACTGGATTGGCACCTGGCAGTGCGGCAACGATAAAATGTACTTGGACCAATCAGGAAATCAGGTGACCGGGTGGTTCGATTCTGAAAATAGCGATATTGAGGGCTCTGCCACAGGCAATACACTTGTGGGTACCTGGACCAAGGGCGGAGTTAAACATGATTTCCAGCTGGATCAGTCGTCTGACGGTAAATCATTTGCAGGACATTTTCGCCAGGGATCATCAGGCGCATGGACGGGAACATGGTCCTGTACACGCACCAGCAGCGCCAGGCCGACGGCGAAACCAGCCGCATCAAATTCCCCCTCATCCATACAGACTGCAAGCTGGACGGGTACATGGGAATGCAGTAATTATAAAATGTACCTGACCCAGACAGGCGGCAAGGTGACCGGCTGGACTGAACTGGATAATGGTGACATCGAAGGCTATGCCACCGGCAACACAATTGTCGGCGCCTGGACACTCTCCGGAATTAAATATGATATTCAGCTAAACCAGTCACCTGACGGCAAATCCTTTACAGGCCATTACCGTCAGGATTCATCAGGCAATTGGGCAGGAAGCTGGCCATGCACTTTTTTAACCAACGCACAGCCTTTGCCAAAGTCCGCAGTTCGATCTCAGCCCGCACCTGCAGCACCTCCCATAAGCTGGACCGGCACCTGGCAGTGCGGCCAGAAACAAATATGGCTACTTCAGACGGGCAGCCAGGTGATTGGCTGGTATGATGAACAGAGCGGTGATATTAAGGGCTATGTCACAGGAAATACACTGGCAGGCACCTGGACGGACGCCTCGGGTGAAAAAGATATTCAGCTTTCCATGTCCGCAGGCGGGAATGCTTTTTCGGGGCAGTACCGCACAAGCCCTTCAGCGGGCTGGGTCAGCCACTTCTCCTGCACGAAAAAAAGCGCGGAATTACCCGCACCCAAAGTAAAATTTGATATACAGCCCGTAAGTATTACCAGGGGGATGTCTGCGCAGTTATCCTGGAGCACTATACTGGCTACTTCTGTAGATATTAAACCGGATATAGGTCCCTGTGGCGCTAATGGCAAAGTGAATGTCAGGCCTGGCGCAGACATCTCATATACATTGAGCGCGAGCAATATAAGTGGCGGATCCAAAGTAACAGTTCCCCTGAAGGTAACATCGCCGAACTGGAGCGGGGAATGGGACTGCGGAAGCTTTGGGAATATGATACTCACCCAATCCGGCAACCAGGTTAACGGAATATATACATACCAGGGCGGTAAAATCAGTGGCAATGTTAACGGGAATAAGCTTGCAGGAACGTGGTCTGAGGACCCGACCCATAAAGCTCCTCATGATGCGGGTGGTTATGAATTCACCCTGTCTGCAGATGGCCTTTCCTTTACCGGTTATTATGACTACGGATTTTCAGGCGCCGTGAGTTCCTGGAACGGTAAAAGGGTTAGGTAAGAGCATTACTGGATTTTGGTAAATAGAAGCCAAATAGCCGGGCTTGAAAGAGCATTGTAATAATTATCCCTGTGCCCAAATAAATGCGTTTTTCAAACATGCAGTCACAAATCCGGTAGTTGTTAATTCGCATGTTGCGTCAGATTAAACTGTTACCGGAAGAGTGAGGACCGAATGTTTGTGTCCTAACTTAAGAAGTGGTATTAATATTGGAGGCAATGCAAGAGTTGGTGGCAGTAGCGTAAGGAGTTGATGATGATCTGGGTGACGAGAACGTTTACCTTTATTCTGGTGCTTGCTATCATCGGTATCATACTGCCGCCGGAAATGGTCATAGCAGATGCAATTCAATGGCCGGATCTTAAGTGGATGGATGGTGAAATACCTGGATTCCTGCCTATTGATGAAGGTATCTCGTCGTTTGTTGATAAGTACCCCGACCATTTGTACGTGAAATTTCCATACAAAGACGGAGAGGGTAGTTCCCTCAGGTATTTCTACTTGTCGTTTACTTATAAGCAACCCGATCTCGACAAGCAGTTTAATACTGAGATCAACGCGATAAAAAAGCAAATTCAGCTTGCTGAAACATACAAAGACCGGCGGCTACTGACTAAGGATATCACTGCAAATAGCGGCTTCTATACTGCAATGGTAACTATAAACAAAAATGACAGTTGGACTGGCGGCAAGGTAGTTATCTATCGTGACTCCCTGATCAGTATGAGCGGTGGCGGATTGGGTTGGAAAAGTGACACGGAATTCTATGAAGCTTTTTATCCAGCAGAGAAGTATGCCAGAGATGCCATAGATAGGCTGGAAGGCGGTGGACTTGGGGTGAAGATGGACCAACCCTACGTGAGCATGGTTATATACATAGCGGTAGGTAAGGTAGAGATTAGACGCCCTGGGTGGCATAACTGGGAACGGGCTCAACCTGGTACTCGTGTGACTAGTGGTACTGAAGTAAGGACTTTGGAGGACGGCCGCTGTGAGCTGGATATTCAGGGTGACGAGCACGAGAGTGTAATCCGGATGGAAACCAATGCTCATTTGCTTGTACCCACTCCCCAAGAAAAAAAAGATGAGACTGTCATTGAATTATTGTTAGGCAGGCTTTGGGCAGGTATTAAAAGTTGGAGGGCTGGAGACCGGTTGATCGTTCGGACACCTAATGCTATTGGGGGGGTCAAAGGTACAGAATTTGAAGTGAGTTACAATGGCAGCCAGACAACCTTCAATGTTATCAAAGGTGAGGTCGAAGTATCTGACCTGAACCTGAAGAGTACAGTCCTGGTCACGACGGGCCAGACTAGTACTTGTTTAGCCTCGGGTGCACCGTCTAAACCTGTTGCTTATGATGCCGCTACTTTGAATAAATGGTGGTTGACCATGTCACAAGAATCCACGCAATCCTCATTTGGCGATAAAAAGAAGATCAAGATCGGCCCGCTGTCCTGCTTCATCGCTACGGCAGCCTATGGTAGCGAGACCGTCCGTGAGCTGGATACGCTGCGCTCTTTCCGCGACAAGGTGCTGACGCAGAGCGATGCAGGCAGGTTGTTCGTGGACACCTACTACCAGGTCAGCCCGCCGCTGGCTGAATTTATTGCCGAACACGAGGAAGTACGTACATTTGTAAGGGAGGCATTGTTAAACCCCATGGTTTTTATCCTTGATAAGAGCCAGGAATCGTGGAATAACTGAATTTAATGAAAATCGCTTGATAAATAGACAATTGGTTCGGGAACTGTCCAGAATAGTGTCATTTTTAGCGTCACAGTATTAGTTGGTGGGCCACACTGGACGGTTCCCGAACTCCTGTTTGAAAGCAAAAAGCTTATTCCAGCGCTCCAGCAATTACTTTAGGTGGGCAAAGGGCCAGCACGACGGTCCGGAGCTGATGGCCGTTTTGCTCAGGGTTCATTTATTGTTCCAGCAATTGATTCTGCATCGCATATTGCATAATCTGCGCATTATTCTTCAGCTGCAGTTTTTCCAGTAGCCGCGCGCGATAAGTGGATACGGTTTTTATACTTAGGACAAGTTCCGACGAGATCTCTTTTGCCGTTTTTCCCCTGGCTATCATGGTGAGCACCTGCAACTCACGATTGGATAGCATATCATGAAGCTGTTTGCCGGTATCAACATTCAGGTAACCTGCCAACTTCTCTGCTAACGAGGGACTAACGTATTTATCTCCGAACGCCACTTTCCTTATAGCAGTAACCAGTTCGGTAGGCGCCGTGTTTTTCGTTACATATCCAAGTGCGCCCGCTTTCAACGCCCTGATAGCATATTGTTCTTCAGGGTAGATACTCAATACCAGCACTTTCGGCCGCTGTCTGCCCTCGCGGGCCCAGATATTTAATATATCTATACCATTTATTTTAGGCATCGATACATCAAGCAGAACCAGGTCGTAGTCGCCCTGAGTTACCTTATCCAGCACCTCATATCCATCACCGGCTTCTCCTTCCACCGCCATATCCGGAAAATCGGCCAAAATCTGCTTCAGACCTCGCCGTACAACAGGATGATCATCTGCTATTAATATCTTGATCATGTAATGGTTCACTTGATCGGCAAAGCAATTTCTATCTCGGTGCCTTTTTTCGGAACCCCGTGAATTATTAACGTGCCGCCGCCATTGTTTACACGTTCCTTTATGCCCAGTAAACCAAAGGAGTCAGGACTGTCGATTTGCTCCTGGGTGATTCCCTTGCCATCGTCCATAACTCTGAGAACGATTGTATTATGTGATTTCTTCAATTCAACGTTAACGATACTTGCGCCTGAGTGTCGTGCAATATTTGTCAGGGTTTCCTGCAAAATACGGAAAACAGTCGTGGAAAGTGTCTTCTCAAAATAAATTTCTTCAAACTCAATCAATAATCTGCATTCGATATTTGTTCTCTTCTGGAATTCATCAACATACCACCTGATAGCAGAAATGAGACCCAGTTCATCCAGCAGTCTCGGCCTTAATTCAGAGGCTATACGCACAATCGACGTAATAGCCTGATCTACTATTTCAGCCATTGCTGCTGTTTTGTTACGCAGAGCCGTTTGCTCACTCGTCATCTTGCTTTCAAGCCAGGCGAGGTCAAACTTCAACGAAGTCAACATCTGCCCCAATTCGTCATGGATTTCCCGGGCAATGCGTGCCGAATGCTCCTCCATGTTCTTATTTAAATTGGCGTTAAGGTCCGATAACCTTTCCCGTGATTTCTTAAGTTCGATTTCAATATTTCTTCGTTCGGTAATGTCCAGTCCTATGCCGCCGATGGAATTTACTATTCCGCTATCGCCAATGATGGGGAATTTATATATCAGCAAGAAACGGGGTCGCTTATGTTGTACGACACGTTCGACAGTCGAAACCGTTTTCGATTCTTTTAGAACCAGCTTATCCGTGCGATCAAGACGTATGGGAGACTTATTGGCCCGTTGTTTGCCGCCATTTCTTGCGGCTGACCTGGCTTTGTTGCTCTTCATCACTTCGTCGAACAGGCTGTTTGTATACAGGTAATTGCCGCGGGTGTCCTTTAGGAAGGCAATGCCTGGGAAATTATTAATGAATGCGATGAAACGGCGTTCTGTCTCCCTTCGCGCCTCTTCAGCACGTTTTCGGGAGGAGATATCCTGAACGACCGACAATACGGCTTTTTTCCCGCCTATAGTGATAACGGAATTATCTACTTCAACCTGTTTGACTGAACCATCTTTGCAAACCATTTCAAATCCGCCCATTAAATTGGCAATGTCACCCGTGTTTTCTGCCATAATTGCCTCATACGCAAGCTGCGCACCTGCCTTATCTTCTGGAGCAACAATGTCCAAATATGGCATCCCCGACAACTCCTCAACAGAATAGCCCGTGATATCCGCCATGGCCACATTGGCAAATTTGTGCACATCGTCCTGCAATATACTGACACCATGCATTAGTTGCTGCATCAATGCCATATGGATTTTCTCAGACCTTTGTAACAAGCGATCCGCAACTTTCTTAGCCATGTTTCCTTATTTCCCGGGATGCCCGATATATTTCATAACCAATCTTACAATAAATTAGGAATAAACTCTCTCGTAATGGCCAAGCTGGTATTTTACACAGCTACATAGAAAAATCCTTGGCCCCACATGTTGTTAAAGAATATACTGGTATATTTAGATATCTACCGCTGTTTTATGACTTCGCAGCGCAGTTCCTATTTTTTATCGTACACCCGCCCTTTTGATGCGTCAACGGGTTTTACGAGTTGTAGGACAAATGCGGACATGCAAATAGTCAATCGACTGACGGCACAACGGCCACAGCCGTAATATTATTTACCGAACAGTTAGCAGAAGCAGTTTAACACGTTCATTACAGGCGCCAATACTCCACACTAAAGCACTTGGCTTTCATTAGATTAAATAAATTGGCTTCAGGAGGATAAGTATCAGGACAATGAAAAAGGCATCGGATCTGAACGCAACCGACAGAGAAATTTACACTAAGTTCCTGAAATGGCTTTGCACGGCTTGGTTCAGCCTGCCCATCACTGACAGTCTAGTCATGACGGTCGCCCACCGCTGCACACCTGTGGAGGCGGAGTTTCTCACCGGTTTTCCTTTCTCGCCCAAAACCTGCGAGGACATCGCCGATATCAGGAAAATCAGCAGCGAAGGACTGGGGCAAAAACTCGATGAACTGACTAAAAAAGGCCTGCTGACCAGTTTTATAAAAAATGACAGGCGCTACTATTACCTGAATGACATCTACACGAGCTTGCGCACTTGGGGATGGCCTGGGCCTGCTGCCACTCCCGAGAACAAAGATTACGCCACCATGTTGGAAACAGGGTGGCCCGAATTTATGGCCCCGTGGGCAGATGTCAGGGAGAGGGGTCTCCGTGCGATCCCCATCCAGCAGACCGTTGAAGATGACAGGCAAATACTGCCCTACGAGGATATCAGGAAGGTGCTCGATTCCTACACATATTTCTGTGTCACGCATTGCGGCTGCCGTGAGCGGAAGAACCTGGCCGAAATAACTCCCGATTGCAAATACCCGTCCAGCGTCTGCCTCCACTTTGATCGCCTAGCCCATTACATTGTAGATAATGATATGGGGCGTGAGATCACCAAGCAGGAAGCAGCGGACATCCTGCGCCAGTGCGCCGACCTTGGCATGGTGCATGGCATCAATAACCAGCAGATGGGCACAGACACGATCTGCAATTGCTGCAGCTGCTGCTGCATGTGGTTCGACGGGATGCGCCAGCTTAAGATTACTGGGACCGGTACCCTGAACCCATCTAACTACCGCATACACACCGACGATCAAACATGCACCGGCTGCGGGCTGTGCGTGAAACGTTGCCCCATGGACGCCCTGCAACTGAAAGATGCACCATCGGTAAAAGGCAGGAATACCATGT
>JBFYUA010000258.1:0-6720 GCA_041300305.1 Dehalococcoidia bacterium
TAAGTTAAATTGCCCTGATACTGTACTTGTGTTATACTTGTCAGCGGTTTTGGATAAGCAATTGTCTCTCGTTTCAGGAGGTTAACAGATTTTGGCAGATTCAATTACAGTAAAGCAGCTCTTGGAAGCCGGCGCCCATTTCGGCCATCAGACAGGGCACTGGCATCCTAAAATGAAGAATTATATCTTCACTCAAAGGAATGGCATCCACATCATAGACCTCGAGCAGACCGTTACCCTGCTAAATAAAACTTGTGCCTTTGTCAGAGACCTGGTCAGCAACGGGCAAATGATAATGTTCGTCGGCACCAAGAAGCAGGCCCAGGATATCATCGAAGAGGAAGCTAAAAGATGCGGCATGTATTACGTCAGCCAGCGCTGGCTGGGCGGGATGCTGACCAATTTCAACACCATCCAGGGCAGGATAGACTACCTCGTCAGGTTGGAAGATAAGAAGTCGCGTGGTGAGCTTGACTACCTTTCTAAAAAGGACAAATTGAAAGTGGAAAAAGAGATGGCCAAGCTTAACAAGGTCATGGGTGGTTTTAAAGAGATGACAACACTGCCGGGAGCGATATTTATAATTGACCCGACCAAGGAGAAAATCGCACTCAGCGAAGCGCAAAAAACCGGCGTAAAATTGGTGGCCACCGTGGATACAAACTGCAACCCTGATGGCATAGATTATATCGTCCCGGCCAACGACGACGCCATTAAGGCTATTAAAGTTATCTGCTCCCATATTGCAAATGCCGTCCTCGAAGGTAAAATGCTCGCCGAGGCCGGAGTGAATAAGGAGGCGGAAGCCGAGGAGGCCGAGGCTGAAACCACGGCTTCATAGACCCGTGCTGTAAACGGGTATAGTGTTCTTACTTAGAAACTTTCAAAGCGCCAAAGGAGGCCTGACTTGGATATTTCAGCTGATATGGTAAAAGAGCTCCGGCAGAAAACCGGGGCCGGTGTAATGGACTGTAAAAAGGCCCTGACTGATGCCAAAGGCAATTTTGATAAAGCCTGCGAGATCATTACACAAAAAGGCCTGGCTACCGCCAGGAAGAAATCGGACCGTACCGCCGAGCAGGGCGTTATCGAGTGCTATGTACATACGGGTAACCACCTGGGAGTAATGGTAGAAATCAACTGCGAAACCGATTTCGTTGCCCGCACACCTGAATTTAAAGCGTTAGCCCATGACATTGCCCTCCAGATATCTGCAATGTCTCCGCAATACATTTGCAAAGAAGATATCCCCGCAGAAGAAAAGGTGGACCCTCAGGTGGCATGCCTTCTCTTGCAGCCCTTCATCAAAGACCCGTCAAAATCAATCCAGGACATTGTTACGGAAACCATTGCGAAAACCGGTGAAAACATAAAGGTGCGCAGGTTCATACGTTTTGAACTGGGTTATTAAAGGTGCCTACCCAAAAGACCAGGTATAAAAGGGTTTTATTGAAACTGAGCGGCGAAGCCCTGATGGGCAACAGCAGCTTTGGTATAGACCCGCCTATCCTGGACGTTATCGCCAAACAGATTAAAAAAGTTAATGCCCTTTCAACTCAAGTGGCAATAGTGGTGGGCGGAGGCAACTTCTGGCGGGGCTCCACAGCGGAAGCGGCAGGCATGGACCGGGCCACGGCGGACTACGCCGGGATGCTGGCAACAATCATCAACGCACTGGCCCTGCAGGACGCCCTTGAGAATAACGGCGTCATCACCAGGGCACAATCTGCCATAACCATCCAGGCTATTGCCGAACCATACATCCGCAGAAGGGCCATACGGCATTTAGAGAAAAAACGTGTCGTTATATTTGCCGGCGGGACTGGTAATCCCTACATGACTACCGATACCGCTGCCGCCCTCAGGGCAATCGAGATAGACGCTGATGTCCTGCTGGTCGCTAAGAATAAAGTTGACGGCATATATGATAGCGACCCCAGAAAAAATCCCCATGCTAAGAAGTACCATAACTTAACTCACAAAGAAGCATTGGGGCTGCAATTAGAGGTCATGGATATAACTGCCTTTTCCTTGTGCCAGCAAAATAAACTGCCTATAATTGTATTCGATTCGCAGGAACGCAACAGCATAGTCAGAGTGATCGAGGGTGAAGATATTGGTACTACGGTTACCAGTGAGGAGATAACATGACCGACAAGATACTTAAAAATGCCGACTCCAGAATGAAAAAAACCACAGAGGCCCTGACCAAAGAACTGTCAACCATCCGGACAGGCCGTGCGTCACCGGCCCTGGTGGAGCATATCAAAATCGACTACCACGGAGTGATAACCCCGCTCATTCAACTGGCTTCCATTTCGGTACCCGAACCCAGGACCATTGCAATCCATCCCTGGGACCGCACCCTCATCAATACTATCGATAAGGCCATATTAAAATCTGATTTGGGACTCAACCCGGTTAACGATGGCACTAATATCAGGATTAACCTGCCGGCCCTTACCGAAGAGAGACGCAAGGACCTGGTCAAGGCCGTTCACAAGCGGTTGGAAGAATCGCGCATTACAATCCGCAACCTTCGCAGAGAGTCAATTGACGAATTGAAAATGGCCGAAAAAAACAAGGAAATCTCGCAGGACCAAAATATACGCGCCTCTGAGCAACTGCAAAAGCTCACGGACAGCTACATCGAATCTATCAACAGGACCGGCAAAGACAAGGAATCGGAAATCTTCGAAGTGTAACCGGGGGGCAGGATGGTCGCTAAGAGAATAATAACCGGTCTGCTGATCGGCATAGGCGCAGTTGTCCTCATCTGGCTGGGCGACCCATGGGTCACGGCCGCGGTTTGCCTCGTTTCCGCCCTGGCTGCGCACGAATTTTACAGGATCGTAAAGAACGAGAATATTCAACCCCTTACGTGGTTAGGCCTGCTTTTCTCCGTGCTGTTTGCCGTTCACGCTTTTGTACAGGCACACACGATAGGTTTCCTCGGGGTCTCTTCCTGGTTCTCATTAACTTTGCTGATCACGGCTATGACGGTCATTCCCCTGTTGTGGCTGTTATTTAAGCAAAACAGGGAGCACGCCTTTATCAACTGGGGTTGGACGGTGGCCGGGGTGCTTTACACAGGCTGGCTGTTATCGTTTTATATCTATATCCGGACCATGGAGGACGGCGTCGGCTGGTTATTCCTGGTGCTGGGATGCACTGCCCTGTGTGACGTTTTCGCTTACGCGGTTGGCAGCAACCTGGGCAGGCACCCGCTGGCCTCTTCAATAAGCGGGGGTAAAACCATCGAAGGGAGCATTGGCGGGTTGGCAGCCTCGATTATATTCGCTATCGTTATAAGCCTGTTATTTAATTTGCCGCTTAATTACTGGCAGATGGCGCTGGCAGGCATAATTATCGCCGTGTTTGCACAACTCGGAGACCTGGTTGAATCTTTACTGAAAAGAAATATGAAGACCAAGGATACCGGGGACGTCTTACCCGGCCATGGCGGAATCCTGGACCGGATTGACAGCCACCTGCTGATAGCTCCCGTGGCCTACTACCTGATTATCCTGGTAAATAATCAGGGTTGGCCGCCGGGCTGACCCTGACCGTATCTTCACGGCATCGGGGTAAACACCCGGTAACCAACCCTGACTGTATCCTGCAGTTGTATCTTTGCTTAGATAGTGATGTCGCCCTTCTTCAGGGTCTCTGTCGGCATAAACTGAGTGATGCCTGTCTTCTTGGCTATGGCCTCGCATTTCTCGGCGACCTTGGCCCAACCCATGCCCTTGGCCAGCGCGAAGGGCCCGAATATGCCTCCGCCACCGTGTATCATGGCCAGGTCTATCTCGGCGGGGGTCTTGACCACCCCGGCCTCGATCAGCTTGGTGCCTTCATTGACCTGCAGGCAGATGATATCCATGGGGTCAAAATTGGGATCGGCCTTGCTCACATCGATGGCAGGACGCGCGCCGCCCGGCCAATCGAAAAGCCCTTTGCCCGTCTTTTTGCCCAGCTCGCCGGATTTCATCTTCTTATCAAGCCAGCTGCGCGGCTTATACTCCGGTGAAAGCACGCCGGCCAGGTACTCCTGGCTGTGATACATAACATCAAGCCCTACAAAGTCGAACGTCTCGAAGGGGCCCATGGGAGCGCCGATGGATTTAACTTTAGCGTCGGCAGCCTCGGGGGTGACCACGCCTTTCTCCAGCAGTTCGGACATGTACAGGCCGGCCGGTGCGCCAAGCCTGTTGTAAACAAAGCTCGGAGTGTCTTTCTCAACCCTGATGGGAACCATGGCGCCCCGGAAATTCTTCCAGGTCTTCATCAGGTCAAAGCTCACGTCCATGGTCTCATTGGATGTCTTATCGCCCCTGATTACCTCGGCCAGGGTCATCATGACCACCGGATTGAAGAAGTGCAAACCAGCCACCTTGTCAGGCCGGTTGGTCGCCGAAGCGATCTTGGTGATGCTCATATTGGATGTATTGGTAGCTAAAATTGCATGCTTGGGAGCGGCCTCATCGCATTCCTTGAATATCTTCTGCTTGAGTTCCATGATCTCCGGGGCCGCTTCAATAACATAGTCCGCGTTTTTAACGGCTTCCTTGAGCACCGTGAATCCTGAAACAAGCCCCATGATCTTGTCCATGGCTTCCTGTGTCATCTTCGCCTTGGCAACCTGCCTGGCAAGGTTGTCCTTAATCTTGCCCATGCCCTTGTCGACAAATTCCTGCTTGATGTCGTACATGTTGACTTTGTAGCCGGCCATGGCGGCGACCTCGGCGATGCCGTGTCCCATGTCACCGGCGCCCACTACCGTGATTGTTTTAATGTCTGCAGCTTTCATTGATCACATTCTCCTGTATGTTATTTATTTATTCACCCGTGAATTTGGCTTCGCGTTTCTCCATGAAAGCGGTCATGCCTTCCATGGCATCCTTGGACTTGCCAACCATCTGCGATCCGGCCAGTTCCAGCTTTATACCGGCATCCATGTTGGTGTCCATACCCATCACTACCGCATTTAATATGGCCTTCAGCGCCAGCGGCGCCCTTTTGCTAAGCGCAACTGCCATTTCCATGGCATCCTTCACGGTTTCACCCGGTTTGGAAACTCTGTTCAGCAGGCCCCACTCAAATGCTTCTTTGGCATTGATCCTCCGGCCAATGAGGGCGATCTCCAGCGCCTTGGTGCGCCCGATAAGCCTGGGCAGCCTCTGGGTACCACCCCAACCAGGGATGATTCCAAGGTTGATCTCAGGCAGGCCAAGCGTTGCTTTCTCAGCATCAACCATCACCCGGAAATGACAGGCCATGGCCAGCTCGAAACCGCCGCCGAGGGCAAAACCGTTGATGGCGGCTACTACCGGCTTGGGTCCCCGCTCAATCTGGGTAAATACCTCGTGGCCCCTTTTAGGCAGATCCACGTTCCTGGGATCGGCAAAACTGGCAATATCAAACCCGGCTGAGAATGCCTTATCGCCGCCTCCGGTGATAAGGACGGAACGCACGGATTTGTCGTTCTCCAGTTCGGTCATGGCCTTTCCAAGGTTATCGATGGCATCGAAGTTGAATGGATGTACCGGCGGCCTGTTAAGTGTTATTTTGCCAACCGCACCCTCCCTTTCCAGTATCAGTGTATCGTAAGCCATAAGACCTCCTTGATTGTTTAATTTCGCGCTACATTATAACTCAAATCCTGAAATCTTTCCCGTTATGAACACCGGCAAATTTGCCGCTACGCAAACCTGTAAACGCGGTTGACTTACCTTTCAACATCAACTACCGTTGTCCTGGATTGAAAATCCGGCAGCAGTGTTTTCAACTGCATACCTGCCGTAAGTTCCATTTTGTTCATAACCTCGATAAGGTTGGCCACCGCGCAAAGGTTGGTGTTCGGCCGCCACCATGAGCAGTTTTCCTCATCGCACAGACAGGTTTCTTTCTTAATAAACCCGTCGGCTTCGAGTGTCTTGCTATTGAATTTCATCGGGCAATTCAAGATCCTCTGTTTGGGCATAATCCTTCCTCCTGCTTAATAATAAAAAGCCTGACTGTCACCGGCGCCTGTCCCAACATGTATGCCAATTATTATACACGAGTATAGTGCAAATTATAATTGCATTAGGCAATTGGTGTGTCTATAATATCAGCAAATCTCCGGATTGAAATATTAGAGGAGGATATTTATGGCTGATTGTACTTACCACCCCGGGAAAGATGCTATTGGCGCATGCATAAGCTGCGGTAAAATGGTTTGTGTCGCCTGCCGGACCGAACTCCATGAAAAAGTATATTGCCCACCGTGCGCAAACAAGCTTTTCGTGGCCAAAGCTGATGTCCCGACTATTGTTCCCGCAGCCACTGTGGTACAAACAGTAAGCGGCGCGTGGTGGTTACTTGTAATCCTGCCTGTATTATTTGGAGGATGGAACTGGATAGGCGGCATTATTGCCTGGGCTGTCAACAAAGGTAAAGACCCCAAGAAAGCCAGGTCAATGCTGATCTGGGGCATCGTCATATCCGTAATATATGGCGTCCTGCTGACAATATTTATTATCCTTGTGGCAACAGGTATCCTGCTTGTAACACTTCCTGAAATGCAATAGATCAGAAGTGCCGGATAAAGCCGCGTTGCAACCCCGGCGATACTACCTGTCAGAGGGAGGTCGCTGGGGTTGATTATTGTTCCTGCCACCATTATGCGGCAGTGTCTATTGCTTAATTTTCACACGATCTATTAATATCCAATGTGTT